>SYKJ01000031.1 GCA_005798205.1 Bacteroidota bacterium
ACGACGAATATTCTAGCTTTCTACATGCTTATTTCTTGATTGGTTTTCGATTGTGAGACGGACAAGAACACCCAAACTCCCAACTTAGTTTCTAAAGTTTCACCAGCGCTTAGAAACATCACACCGGCTAGCCTGATGGGATGAACTTCCGATTGGCAAATCTAACAGGCAGAAATTTACCGGAAGTACTCGTCCAACCTACTATACTTCGATCGGATAAAGCCAACTAACTATCAGTTAATTAAGCAGCAAGTGCGTATGACGTATTGTCAACTATTGTTTGCAACAAGATATTTAAGAGGTTCACTGCAACCCTCTGCATGCTGACACTTGACTACCGCTATCGCTGTCAAATCCAATGTCGACCCCAAAGAACGTTTTTCCAAAATGGAAATACAAATTTAGGTATTTTAATCTATTTTTTTGATAGATTTTCTGCTATTTTAACCTTTTCTTTTGACATTCTTAGTGAAATAGCTATCTTTGCACACTTAATTTCAATGTGCGAAATATGATCCAAATTACTTTGCCAGACGGCAGTGTGAGAGAATACAGCAAAGGAACTACAGCAATGGATGTTGCCTTGAGTATATCTGAGGGTTTGGCTCGTAATGTTTTAGCAGCAAAAATCGATGGAATTGTCAAAGACGCAACGATTCCTATCGTTCAAAATTCTACTCTTCAGTTACTTACTTGGTCTGACTTAGAGGGAAAAGCAACAATGTGGCATTCCTCAGCGCATATTATGGCTGAGGCACTTGAATTTTATTATCCTGGAATTAAGTTGGCTATCGGTCCACCAGTAACCAACGGTTTTTACTACGATATTGATTTGATGAATTATTCCATAAAAGAGGAAGATTTACCAAAAATTGAAGAAAAAATGAAGGCTTTGGCGAAGGAAAGAAATCCTTTTGTTCGCAAAGAAATTTCCAAAGCTGATGCAATTGCCTATTTTGAAAAAAAACAAGATCCCTATAAATTAGAATTGCTATCGGAATTAGAAGATGGTACAATTACTTTTTACACCCAAGGAAATTTTACTGATTTGTGTCGCGGTCCACATATTCCTGACTCTGGATTTATAAAAGCAGTAAAATTAACTGCAATTGCAGGAGCATACTGGCGAGGAGACGAAAAAAACAAACAGTTAACGCGAATTTATGGAATTACTTTTCCAAAGCAATCCGAACTTAGCGAGCACCTTGAGAAATTAGAAGAAGCAAAAAGACGCGATCACAGAAAATTAGGAAAAGAGTTGGATTTGTTTACTTTCTCTCAAAAAGTAGGGCAGGGCTTACCTCTTTGGCTTCCGAAAGGTGCAGCATTGCGCGAGCGTTTGGAGAATTTTTTAAAAAAAGCACAGAGAAATGCAGGTTACCAGCAGGTTATCACTCCTCATATCGGTAACAAAGAACTTTACATTACTTCAGGTCACTACGAGAAATACGGTGCAGATTCATTTCAACCCATCAAAACTCCAGATCCAAACGAAGAGTTTTATTTGAAACCGATGAATTGCCCGCATCACTGCGAGATTTTTAAGTCGCGCCCAAGATCCTACAAAGATTTACCTGCTCGTTTTGCAGAATTCGGCACGGTTTACAGATACGAACAATCAGGAGAATTACACGGTCTCACGCGAGTTCGCTCATTTACGCAAGATGACGCACATATTTTCTGTACTCAAGAACAAGTGAAAGACGAATTCAAAAAAGTAATTGACATCGTTCTTTATGTTCTAAAAACTTTAGATTTTCAAAATTTTACCGCTCAAATATCATTAAGAGATCAAAAGGATCGCTCAAAATACATTGGTTCGGAACTTAATTGGGAAAAGGCAGAAAATGCAATAATTGAGGCTGCAGCAGAGAAAAATCTTTCAACTATCGTTGCCTACGGAGAAGCTGCATTTTATGGTCCAAAACTCGATTTTATGGTTCAAGATGCGCTAGGAAGAGAGTGGCAATTAGGAACAATTCAAGTAGACTATAATTTACCGGAGCGTTTTGAACTAGAATTTACAGGTGCCGACAACCAAAAACACCGACCGGTAATGATTCATAGAGCGCCCTTTGGTTCCATGGAGCGATTTGTGGCCGTATTGCTAGAACATTGCGCTGGAGATTTTCCACTTTGGCTGACTTCTGAGCAGTTTATCATTCTGCCAATTTCAGAAAAATTCAACGAGTATGCAGAAAAAGTTTCTAAATTCCTAAATAATCACGATATTCGCGGTCTTGTTGATGACCGAAATGAAAAAATAGGTAAGAAAATACGAGATGCTGAGCTTGCGAAAATACCATTTATGCTCATTGTTGGAGAAAATGAATTTGCAAATAATCAAGTTTCAGTAAGACAAAGAGGCGAGGGTGACAAAGGGATTTTTTCTCTTGAAAAATTTGAACAAATTGTACAGGAAGCAATAAATAAAGAATTGATAGTTGAACTTTAAATAAATTAATGAGAAGAAACACAAAACCATTTGTTAAAAGAGAAGAAGAAGCTCAACATCGAATAAACGAGAAAATTAGTGCATTAGAAATAAGATTGATTAGTGAGGGTGAAGAACCAAAAGTGTTAAGTTTAACGGCGGCACTTGCAAAAGCAGAAGAGTTGGATTTGGATTTGGTAGAAATTTCTCCAAACGCAAAACCGCCGGTATGCAAAATTATGGATTACAAGAAATTCTTGTATAACCAAAAGAGAAAACAAAAGGAATTAAAAGCAAAACAGAGCAAAATTGTTGTCAAAGAAATCCGTTTCGGACCCAACACAGATGATCACGATTTTAACTTTAAATTGTCACACGCAAGGAAGTTCCTTGAGGAAGGAAGCAAAGTAAAAGCTTTTGTGTTTTTTAGAGGTAGATCAATTGTTTTTAAAGACCGAGGAGAAATATTATTATTGAAATTTGTACAAGAATTAGCAGATGTTGGAGCTGTTGAACAGTTGCCAAAATTAGAAGGAAAGAAAATGATTGTAATGATCAACTCAAAAAAGAAATAAAGAAGCTGATATAGTTGTTTAACTCAAAAAAAAGAAGAAAAAATGCCCAAAATGAAAACTAAATCCAGTGCTAAGAAGCGATTCACAATCACTGGAAGTGGCAAAATTAAGCGCAAACACGCTTTTAAAAGCCACATTTTAACAAAAAAGGCTAAGAAACGCAAACGTAATTTAACACATGCAGGACTTGTACACGATGCAGATCTATCAAATGTTAAATTGCAATTATGTATGAAATAGTCCTTAACAGGTTTATCCATTGTTTAACCAAATAACGAGTATACAAGTCTTCTGAAATAATGCTGCACTCCTTATTAAAAAACTTAAAATTATGCCAAGATCAGTAAATCACGTAGCATCAAGAGCTAGAAGAAAAAACTTGATGAAATTAGCCAAAGGATACTTTGGTAGAAGAAAAAATGTCTGGACAGTTGCAAAAAATGCAGTTGAAAAAGGACTCGTTTATGCCTATTCAGGTCGTAAGCAAAAGAAAAGAAATTTCCGTTCACTTTGGATCACTCGTATCAATGCAGGTGCTCGTCAATACGGAATGAGTTATTCGCAATTTATAGGTGCTGTTCATAAAAGCGGTGTTGAATTGAATCGTAAAGTTCTTGCAGATTTAGCAATGAACCATCCCGAGGCTTTTAAATCCGTTGTGGAATCAGTAAAAAAGTAATTTATAAATTAAAATATATCAGCACGAGCCATTATTCTTTCGATTAATGGCTTTTTTTTTGTTGAAAACTATTAAGAATCTGTTTTAGAGATTTGTTATTTGCGTTTAATTTTGAAAAAAAAGTATGCTTAAAATAGGACTCATCGGTGCAGGTCATTTAGGGAAAATTCACCTTAAGTTACTTTTGGAATTGTCAGAATACTACAGTTTTGTTGGTTTTTATGATGATAATGAAGATATTTCTGCCGCTGTCTCTGCTCAATTCAATGTTAAATCCTTTCCTAGTATTAATGAATTATTACAAAAAGTCGATTGCGTTGACATTGTAGCGCCTACTTTTGCTCATTACGCTTGTGCAGTTGAGGCCTTGAGAATGAGGAAGCATGTTTTTATTGAAAAACCACTTTCTGAAACAATTGAGGAAGCACGAAAATTAGTTGCTCTCACTACAGAAGCAGATGTTAAAGTTCAAGTTGGGCATGTTGAGCGTTTTAATCCAGCTTTTCAGGCGGCACTTCCCTTTTTTAATAAACCAATGTTTATTGAAACGCACCGCTTGGCTCAATTTAACCCTCGTGGCACTGATGTTCCTGTTGTATTAGATTTGATGATTCACGACATCGATATCATTCTTAGTGTTGTTAAATCGCGTGTTAAAAAAGTCTCTGCCTCTGGAGTTGCTGTAATAAGTGATACCCATGATATTACAAATGCGCGCTTGGAGTTTGAAAATGGAACGGTGGCAAATTTAACTGCCTCAAGAATTTCTTTGAAAAACATGCGTAAATCTCGTTTTTTTCAGAAAGATGCATACATCAGTGTTGATTTTTTAACCAAAGAACTTGAGGTTGTTCGCATGCAAGATGTTGTTGGTGAAGCTGATCCTTTTGATGTTGTATTGGATTTAGGACCTAATAAACCTAGCAAAAAGATATTCATTGACAAACCAGAATTGCTTGAGGTAAATGCTATAAAAGAAGAATTAAGGTCTTTTTACGATGCAATAGCTAATGATACAGCTACAAAAGTTACTGTAGAGGACGGTTGCGCTGCGATGGAAGTGGCTATGGAAATTCTTGATAAATTAAAGCAAACGGATATCCATTTTTAAACAATAATTCACAGATTACGTCGTTTTTTTTTAATGATTCGATTCTTACTTTTTGCATGCTTACTCCCAGTTTTTTCAGCATGTATAAAAAATAATCCAGATCCTTCATGGTTAGAGGTTACAGCATGGACGCTTCAAGCAAATTCAGAGCTTTCCAATAGTGAAGGCGAGTTGACCCACAATATTTCTGAAGCTTGGGTTTTTATAGATGATCAAACTATTGGTGTTTTTCAATTACCATTTAAGATTCCAATTTTAAAATCGGGCATGTGTAATATCAAAATTTATCCTGCTATCAAAAATAATGGCATTGCTGCAACAAAAAAGATTTATCCTTTTTTAGAGGTTTTTGAGGTAAATCAAACTTTAACTCAAAATCAAACCTTGACTTTAAATCCCATCACAAAATACAAATCAGCAACTCAATTCTGGATTGAAGATTTTGAAGTGATTAATATTTCTTTAACAGATGATCCAAATACTTCAATAGCAGTTTGTGAAACAGTAAACGAAAATTTACAGCCCTTTAATGGTAGTTTTTACAGGAAGATAAGTTTGAATTCCATTGATTCATTATGGGTTGCATATACTGATGCTATCTTTATCGCTAAGGGAAAGGAAGCCTATTTAGAAATTGACTACCATAATACAAATTCGTTAACTACAGGATTAATTTTTGTGTCTTCCTCAGGTGTTACTAATAATACAAATATTCGCTTAAATGCTC
>SYKJ01000032.1 GCA_005798205.1 Bacteroidota bacterium
CGATCTAATTGTAGATCCTTTGCCAAAAGAACTGCTTCCTGTGTCGCAGAGCACAATTCAACTTTGACCATGTTCAAATAATTTTCTCAAAATTCGCAAATATTCTCTTACAAATGTCTTTTAAGTATATTTGTATTCGATTTTTATTTTCATGATAATGGAGACACTTAATAATCAAATAGAAGATATTGACTTTGAAACATTCAAGTCACAAATACTTGCTGATTATCGTCTAGCATGCGAATCGAGAGAAACATCACTTTTAGGACGAAAAGAAGTTTTAAGTGGCAAAGCAAAATTTGGAATTTTTGGCGATGGAAAAGAACTTGCACAGATTGCTTTAGCTAAGCAATTTAAAGATGGAGATTTTCGTTCTGGATACTATCGAGATCAAACAATTATGATGGCAATTGAACAACTAACAATTGAACAATATTTTGCCAGTTTGTACGCACATACAGATTTAGAATTTGAACCTCAATCAGCAGGAAGACAAATGGGTGGACATTTCTCTACACGAAGTCTAGATAAAAATGGTGATTGGGAAAATTTAATGCAAAAAAAAAATAGCGCCGCAGATATATCGCCCACTGCAGGACAAATGCCTAGATTGCTTGGTTTAGCTTTAGCATCTAAACTTTACAGAAATAATATTGCATTAAGTGAATTTAAGAATTTTAGCAATAAGGGAAATGAGGTTGCATTTGGAACAATTGGTGATGCTTCAACTTCTGAGGGACCTTTTTGGGAAACAATAAATGCAGCAGGAGTTCTACAAGTTCCAATGGTGATGTCAATTTGGGACGATGGTTTTGGAATTTCCGTACCCAGAGAATTTCAAACAACTAAAGGAAGTATCTCCGAGGCACTTGCTGGAATGCAAAGGACAAAAGAAAAAACAGGTTACGAAATTTTTATCACAAAAGGGTGGGACTATGCGCATCTGTGTGAGACTTATGAAAAAGCTGTTAACCTGGCTCGAACTGAGCATATTCCAGTATTAATTCATGTCAAAGAGGTAAATCAACCACAAGGACATTCTACATCAGGTTCACACGAACGCTATAAGTCAGAGGAGCGCTTAAAATGGGAGACTGAATTTGACTGTATTCAAAAGTTCAAAGAATGGATTTTAGATTTCAATGTTAATGATCTCAATTTAGCAAATTTAGAAGATTTAGAGAAAATTCAAAACGAGGCAAAAGACAAAGTGCGAGAAGCCAAGAAAAATGCTTGGAAAGCCTTTAATCTTTCTATGAATAACGATTTAGAAGATCTATTATCAATTCTTACTTTGTTAGCGGAGGAAAGTCCAAATGGGGTTTTTATAAAAAAAGAAATCGAAGAACTGAAAAAAATAATTGACCCAATTCGAAAAGATACTTTGATTGTTGCCAGAAAAATTTTACGAATGGTAAGAGCTGAGAATTCTCAGTCAAAAAATAACCTAGCCGCTTGGATTAGCAAAAATATTGATGAAAATTTTGATCGATACAGCTCATATCTTTACTCTGAATCTGCAAAATCTGCTTTAAAAATCAATGCTGTTTCCCCTGAATACAGTGATGATGTAATAATGGAAGACGGAAGAATCATTCTTCGAGATAACTATCGCAAATTATTAGAAAAATACCCTGAAGTATTAGTTTATGGAGAGGACGCCGGGAAAATTGGCGGCGTTAATCAAACGCTAGAGGGATTACAGGATCAATTTGGTGATTTACGTGTTTTTGATACAGGAATTCGAGAATGTACAATTATCGGACAAGGAATTGGATTAGCGATGCGCGGATTGCGCCCAATTGCGGAAATTCAATACTTGGATTACCTTTTGTATGCAATTCAAATTCTCTCTGATGATCTCGCAACCTTACAATACAGAACGAAAGGTGGACAAAAAGCGCCATTAATTATTAGCACACGAGGTCATCGATTGGAAGGTATTTGGCATAGCGGATCTCCAATGGGAATGATTGTTAATTCTCTCCGTGGTGTCCATGTCTGCGTTCCTAGAAATATGACAAAAGCTGCTGGCTTTTATAATACATTGTTAGAATCAGATGAGCCAGCACTGGTTATTGAGCCCTTAAACGGCTATAGAACAAAGGAACGTTTGCCAATTAATTTGGGTGAATTTAGAGAGCCTTTAGGTATTCCAGAAATCACGCGATTGGGAACTGATTTAACTATTGTATCCTATGGCTCAACCTTCAATTTATGTGAAATTGCAGTAAATAGCTTGTTTGAAATGGGTATTTCTGTTGAACTAATTGATGTGCAAACACTCTTGCCATTTGACATTCATCATGTAATATCAAAATCACTAGAAAAGACAAATCGTTTGTTGTTAGTTGATGAAGATGTAAGTAGTGGTGCAACTGCATTTATGTTAGATAAAATACTTGTTGAACAAAAGGCCTATAATTATTTGGATTCTGCTCCTGAAACACTGAGTGCAAAGGATCATCGCCCAGCATACGGAACAGATGGAGATTATTTTTCTAAACCAAGTGTTGATGACATTATTGAGAAAGCTTATGGCATTCTTTCTGAGTCAGATCCAATCAAATTTCCAAATTTGTTATAATTGCTTAATTGATTGTTAAAGTGTAAGGTAAACGCATCTGAATTCCCGACATTCCCTCTATTTTCTTAAGTTGCCTGTAGTATTCAATAAACTCATTGGGAATAGTATTTTTTTTGATCTTTAGCTCTTCATTTTCTGTTTCATCTTCAATCAATTCAATGAGTTGAGCAAATGAATCATTTTCTCTAGAGGGATAATAAATTACTTTTGGATTTTTCAATTTTGAGGCATTAGTAGCAAATGCAATAGCGTCATTCAATCCACCTAATTGATCTACTAAACCAATATTTAGAGCATCTCTTCCTGTCCAAACTCTTCCGCGAGCAATAAAATTCACCTGCTCTTTCGACATTTTTCGACCTTCGGCAACACGCAACAAAAATTGGTCGTAAATTTGATCAACTTCTGTTTGTGTTATTGCTAATTCCTCTTGAGTTAGCTTTCGATTTGATGAAAGTACAGAATGTTTATTAGTACTTACTCTATCGAATGTGATCCCTAATTTATTTTCAAGCATTTTTCCAGTGTATGGGATCATACCAAAAACACCTATTGATCCCGTTATTGTGGTTGGCTCAGCGAATATTTTATAAGCTGGACTTGCAATGTAATATCCACCGGAGGCAGCAACATCACCCATTGATACAATTACTTTTTTGACTTTATTAGTAAGTGAGACTTCGCGCCATATTTCTTCACTTGCAAGTGCACTACCTCCAGGGCTATTGATTCGAAAAACAACAGTTTTTATTGACTCATCAGCTCTAACTTCCTGAAATAACTTACATATTTCCACTGAACTCAATTCATCGCCGTCAGTTGAAACTACACCTTCAGCTAAAATAACAGCAATTGAAGGATTTTGGTTTTTTGTAAGATCTTGTTCCTCATTAAATGATTTTTTAGCATATTTTTCAAAATTTTGAAATTCTAGGTCTTCTACCTCTGTTACGCCAACTTTTTTCATTAGAAAATTCATGATTTCATCTCTGTATTTAACTCCGTCTAAAAGATTGAAATCTACAGCATCTTCTGCTCTTTGAATTTTTAGTTCATCTGCTATAAGATTCAGGTCACTCACATTCACTTTTCGGTCTGTCGCTATATCATTGCACATATCTTCCCACATGGATGTAAGGTATCGAGTTTCTTGCACACGACTCGAATCACTCATACTTGTTAAAAAAAATGGTTCTACAGCACTTTTAAAGTCGTTATTATTACCTCGAATAATTTCTACTTCTAAATCTAATTTATCCAACATACCTTTTAAATACATCATTTCTCCACCTAATCCAGTAAGTTGAAATGCTGAGGTTGGAAAACCGAAGGATTCTTTTGCAACAGAACTTATGTAGTATGCTTTTTGCGAGATATATTCGCCAGAATTATAGGAAACAACAAATTTTCCGCTGGATTGAAAATCTTTTATTGCATTTCTTATTTCACGAGCTGTTGCCATACCGCATTCAACATCAGAGATATCGATAAACAGGCCTTTAATTTTTTTATCCTCCTTTGCTTTATTTAAACCAAATAATATGTCTGACAACCCAATATTCTTTGTTAATGTTAATGTATTTGGGTCTAATTCAGCATCTGCTTTCTCTAAAATTGTTCCTTTTAGTTCCATCTGTAGAATGGTTTTATCCTTTATTGCTAGTGGCTCAGGACCAAAATCACTAAAAGAACCAATTATTCCTCCTAAGATTAAGAAAAAGAAAATTATTCCAACAATGCTTGCAATAATAATAGCCAATAAACTAGGCCAAAAAACTTTTCCAAATGATACTTTTCCTTCTGTCATACTATTTTATTTATAATGTTAATTTAATATTTGTTTTAGACCTCCTTTGTTAAAAGGATTAAAATTTAAATTAAAACGAATTTGCTTGTCGTAATTTTTAAACAAATCTGAGCCCATATTAGCGCTTTGAATAAGTGGAAATGAGACGCTAAAAATCTTAGAAATCCTTATTCCAATTCCAGCATTATACATCGTATTAACCTTTTCGTCATAAAAAACTCCAAAATCAGCAAAGACCCCAATGATTTTAGGAACAAAGGGGATTTGTGAAAATAAATTAGCGGATGCTAGCCACTTAGAAATAGTTCCAAAATCAGAGGTGCTAGAGAAATTCCCAAAATTATTCATGCGTTGTTGCGACCACATTCCACTTGTTTGATATCGCCCAAAATTATATTCTTCCAAAAATAAATCTTGTGCTCCTCTTGCTCCACTCATTGACATGCGGTAATGTGAATTTGCAAATCCAGTTTTGTCTTTGTAAGATATCGTATTTCCTAAATTAGCTCTTAGTTCAATCCATCTTTTTGATTTATTTTTTAAGAACCGATATTTATAAGAACCCGTCAGAAATGACCTCGCAACATGGTCAGAATTATTCTCTGTTTGCATGTATTCGCCCCTTAATTTTAAATTAAAAATATGATCACGAAGTTTCACATTGTAAGAATATTGCGCAAAAGCACCAAATTGTTTGTTTATAATTTTCTTTTGCTCTAATTGAGAAAAAATTGATTGAATAAGGATAGAATGACTTGTAGGTTTTGCTCTTCCACGCTCACCTATATTTGCTGTCCAATAGGGAGCTATAGCTAAAATTGAACCACTTAAATCGTCTGCTCCAAAATTCTTTAGGGAAAGTCCTAGTCTACTAATTTTTATTGCATTTTTTGGAAGAAAACTATAGCTAAACTCCGCCATTCCGGCAGCATTTTTTCTATTTACGGAATAATGTGGGGCAACAAAATATTGAAAAGGTTTAAATGGAATACCTAGATTATGGAATGCAGCTCCAATTAAAAGACCGTCGTAGAGATTTCCTCCCAAAGAAGGAGTCCAAAATACAGTTGTGTTTTTTGCTTCGTTATCACCAATTAAAAACTCAAACTTCAACGGTTCAATTTTTGGAAAAAGAAACTTATTTGTCCAAGTATTATTTCCTCGATTTATTTCAGGAATATCTTTAGAGGCATCAATCGTGAGTCGAGTAAATTGAGAACGATTTGACTTAATTTCTATCTCTTCCACTCCAGGTTCAAGCCAAACTGTTTCAACTAAGATAGAGTCATTGAATACATTCAGTTCAATTGGTCCGGCAACTTGACCTATATTTTTAACTTTAACAAGCGAACCACCCTTACTTGAACGAACGCCTACTATTTTGTAATCGATGTGGTTTGTAGTTTTTATTAAATCGTCAAACAACCACGATAAATTTTTGCCCGAACTTGTCTCCATTACTTTACGCATATCCTCAGGTTGTGGATGTTTGAACTTCCAAGTTTCAAAATAATCGTGCATAACCTTGTTAAACAAATCTTCACCGAGGTAATCTTTCAAGTAAAGAAACACCAATCCTGTTTTTTGATACATGATAATACCATAATTTATTGAAGTAAAATCTTCTGAGTGTGTTTCAATTGGTTGATCAGCTCCAATTCCCGAAATCACGCGATAAGAAAAATCGCCAACATCGTGATGATCCAAATCGTCAAAATGAAAGCGACCATTAAGTACCATGTCCGATAATTGTGTATTATTTGGATATTTAGTTTGCATGTAGCGCATTTCATTCAGGGTATTCATGCCTTCATCCATCCAACCGTGAACTCGTTCATTGGATCCTAAAATACCATAAAACCAATTGTGACCAACTTCATGTACTATTACAACTTCCAATTCTTCTTTTGAACTTGCATTACCAATTACAGTAACATTTGGATATTCCATACCTCCACCAGCACTTATTGTACCATCAACAGCAGTAACTTGATTGTAAGGGTAATCACCATTCCACAATGAATAATAATAAGTTCCATCGTTAATGTATTCAATAGCATCTTGCCAATACAGGGCGTTATGGGGGACAAACATTGCCCAAGAAGTAACTTTCTTTTTACCTTGTGGTAATTCTACTTCTCCGCGAAGAACTGCATATCGTTTGTCCGCAAACCAAGCGAAATCATGAACATTAGACTGGGTATACCGAATCGTTTTCCATTCATTATCTGAGGGTGGAAAACGAGTTTTTCCACTTCTACCTTGTTTTTGAGATAAATAATCAGGAAGTCTTTTTTGTGATTCCGCTACCTTTTCGTCAAGAAAAAGTTTTTCACTTTCAGTTTGCAAATCCCCTGTTGCACCAACTACATAATTTTTAGGCAGCGTAATACTAACATCAAAAGATCCGAACTCAGAATAAAATTCGCCTTGATTTAAATAAGGCATTTGATTCCACCCATTTTTATCGTAAACAGCTGGTTTTGGATACCATTGTGTAATTTGATAAGATTGGCCAATATGACCCAATCGCGATATTTC
>SYKJ01000033.1 GCA_005798205.1 Bacteroidota bacterium
TATCCAGCAAAGAATTGAATTTATTTCCGAGCAGCTTCAGTCTGAAGACTTAGATCTTACAAATTACATTGAGCAACTCAACTATTACTATGATAATCCTATAAATCTAAATGCAACTTCCGGTGAAGAATTAGAAGAATTGAACTTGCTCTCTACAATTCAAATTAACGCTCTTTTATTGCATAGAAAGGCATTTGGAAATTTGATGACAATTTATGAATTGCAAAGTATAAAATATTGGGAACTTGCTACCATTCAACTTGTGCTGCCTTTTGTTCGTGTTGATGATCGTTTGGATAATTTAAATATTACACTAATAGAAGTATTGAAAGAAGGATCCTACGAACTTTTTTTGAGGTACCAGCCAACAATAGAGTCAAAAGCGGGTTATGCTCAGGTTTCAGATTCCATCAAACAAGTAAGTAACAACTATTATTATGGTAATTCAGATCGGTATTATTCGCGCTATCGTTTTACTTATAAAAGCAATATAAGTGCTGGCTTCACTGCAGAAAAGGATGCCGGAGAAAATTTTTTTAGAGGCACTCAAAAAAATGGTTTTGATTTTTATTCGGCACACTTCTTTTACAAAGGGGGTAAGTATTTAAAGTCTTTTGTGCTCGGAGATTATCAAATTCAAATAGGGCAGGGCTTAAATCTCTGGTCAAGTTATGCTTTTGGGAAAACTGCTGACATCGCCACGATGAAAAGAAATCCAATTCCAATTAGAGCTTATACTTCAGTAGATGAATCTCGATTCTTAAGAGGTATTGCAACAGACCTTGCTTATAAAAATTTTGGATTACTCTTGTTTGCTTCAGCAAAGAAAGTCGACGCAGCAATTGTTGCAGACACAAGTCTAGATGATTTAGAATTTATAAGCACAATTGATTTAAGTGGTTTACACCGAACAAATAAGGAAATTTCAAAAATGAATGGATTAACGGAATACATAGCTGGTGCAAATTTGAAGTATGTAAAAAATTCGCTTCGCATTGGTTCTGCATTTATTTATCAGGGTTACGATAAACCGTTTATTAAAACAATCCAAGCTTATAACCAATTTGATTTTAGAGGTCAACAAAACCTTTCGCTTTCAGGTGACTATAGCTATGTTTATCGTAATATTAATTTATTTGGTGAAGTATCTCACAATTTCTACTCTCTAAATCAGGAAAAAATAGGGGGTTTAGCGATGGTTCATGGCGCCTTAATTTCATTGGATTCTAGAGCAAGTGTTGGTTTATTGTACAGGAGTTATTCATCTGATTATCATACTTTTTATAATGCTGGTTTTTCAGAAGGAAGCATTACTCAGAATGAAAAGGGATTGTACACAGGTTTAAAGATTAAACTTAATTCTGCATGGTCATTAAGTGCATATGCTGATGTTTTTCACTTTCCTTGGATGAAATATCAGGTAGATGCACCTTCAAAAGGACATGAATTTCTCTTTCAGCCAACCTATAAACCAAATAAAGTTTTTGAAGTATATGGAAGATTTCGACAACAATTACGACAAAAAAATAGTCGCTTTCCAGATAATACAGTTACAGAAATTGAAGATGTGCTTCAGAGAAACTATCGCATTAATCTTTCTTATACTGTTAATGAGTTTTTTACCCTTAAATCGCGCGTAGAATATGTTACAATTAAAAGGCAGAGCAGTGAATTTGAAAAAGGAATGTTAATTTCTCAGGATATCGTCTATCGACCAAAAAGTGCTCCAATTGATTTAGCACTCAGATACGCCTTATTTGATACTGATAGTTATGACACGCGCCTGTACTCTTTTGAAAGTAACGCATTGTATGCATTTGCGATACCAGCGTATTATTATCAGGGCTCTAGGGCTTATTTTTTAATAAGATATTCTTTTTTGAAGCATTTTGATTTGTGGGTTCGCTATGGTGTGTTTATTTATAACAATAGAAGTACAATTTCATCCGGATCAGAGGGAATTATAGGAAGTCGCAAGAGTGATTTAATTATTCAATTGAGAATAAAACTCTAGTAAAGTCAAGGCATTAACTGTTATTTTTTAAAAAAAATAAATTATTCTGTAATTTTTTATTTCATACTGCGTTAAGTATTTTATGAGCGGAATTTTGCTCATTCTCTCTCCATGTCAAACTAGAAAAAAAAACAAAATGCAAGTTAACTTAGCGTATCACCAAAGCAAAATTCTTCTGGATGATGAATTTTGTATGATTGAAAAAGCAAAATTAAATCAACGAGATTTTGCACCACTTTATAAGAAATACCATTCTGCGATTTTCAGTTACATTGTAAAACGTGTTGATGAAAAAGAAACGGCTTATGATATTACATCAATAGTCTTTATGAAAGCATTAACTAATTTGCAAAAATTTGAATTCCGTGGTGTGCCATTTTCTTCATGGTTGTTTCGTATTGCTAAAAGTGAGTTGTATCAATCTTTTAGAGATGCAAAAGTGCGCAGAACTGTAAATATAGACACTGTTTTTAGTGCGCAAATTATGGAGGAATTTGTTGAGGAATACACTGACGAGCAACGAGTTCAATTGATGAATGCCTTACATTTACTGAAGCCAAATCAATTACAGTTAATTGAAATGCGTTATTTTGAAAAACAGTCTTTTCGCGAAATCGGAGACTTTCTAGGTATAACAGAAAATAATGCCAAAGTGAAAACCTTTCGTACTCTATTGAAATTAAAATCAGTTTTTTTAAAGATGAAGCGATAGATTTTTAAAACCCTCTCATGAGGGTTTTTTTTTGAAGTTGAAAAGCTATAATTTCAAATAACGAAAGTCGATTTCATATTTCTGTTATCTTTTTTATTTTTATTTTTGTTCATGTATTTTTTCCTCCGTCGTATCTTATTTCTTTTTGACGCTGAGAAAGTTCATTATTTTAGTACAGGCTCTCTTAAACTTCTTCTTAAGTTTGGCTTCGTTCGTTGTCTTTTTAAAAAATTATTTGTTGTTGAAGATCTTAAGCTTGAGAGAAATATTTTTGGCTTGAAATTCAAAAATCCTGTCGGACTTGCAGCTGGTTTTGATAAAAATGCAGAAATGTTTAACGACTTAGCCTACTGTGGATTTGGATTTATAGAAATTGGCACACTTACACCTTTAGCTCAAGCTGGAAACGAAAAGCCAAGGTTATTTCGACTAAAAAAAGACGAAAGTATCTTAAATCGACTGGGTTTTAATAACGGTGGAGTTGATGCTGCCATTCCTCGATTAAAAATACGAAAACATCCAAATTTGATAATAGGTGGGAATATTGGTAAAAATAAAGTTACTGCAAATGAAGATGCAATAAGTGACTACATTATCGCTTTTGAAAAACTTTTTCCCTATGTTGATTATTTTGTTGTTAATGTCTCATCTCCAAATACGCCGAATTTAAGAGACTTACAAGAAAAAGAACCACTAACTAAATTGTTAACGGAACTAAAAAAAATAAATTCAGAGCAAAAAGTAGCGAAGCCAATTCTTTTGAAGATAGCGCCAGATTTGACGAATAATCAATTGGATGATATTATTGAAATTGTATCTACTACAAAAATTGATGGAATTATTGCGACAAATACAACAATTAGCCGAGATGATTTAAAAACAGATTCAAAAGTGGTATCAGAATTTGGAGTAGGTGGGATTTCAGGAAAACCGCTTTTAAAAAAATCTACAGAAGTTATTCGTTATCTTCATAATAAATCAAATGGGTCTTTTCCAATAATTGGAGTTGGTGGAATTCATTCTGCAGAAGATGCCCTTGAAAAATTAGCGGCAGGAGCAAGTCTAATTCAATTGTATACGGGTTTTATTTACGAAGGCCCTGGCATTGCAAGAAAAATAAATGAAGCAATTTTAAAGCAAGCATGAGTGAATTTAAAATAATAGAATGTCCGCGAGATGCAATGCAAGGATTGGAATCTTTTGTTCCGACTGAATTGAAGGTTGAATACATCAACCTTTTACTAAAATGTGGATTCGATACTCTTGATTTTGGGAGTTTTGTTTCTCCTAAAGCAATTCCACAAATGAAAGATACTGCCTTCGTTTTAGAGAAACTTGAAAGAAATTCACCAACTAAATTATTAGCGATTGTTGCAAACGAGAAAGGGGCAGAGACGGCTTTGTCTTTTTCTGAAATTGATTATCTAGGCTATCCTTTTTCTATTTCTGAAGTTTTTCAAATGAGAAATACAAATGCAACAATCCAAGAATCACTGAGAAGAGTGGAGAGAATTCAAAATCTTGCTTTAAAAAAGAATAAAAAACTCGTAGTTTATCTTTCTATGGGTTTTGGAAATCCCTACGGTGAACCATGGAGCCCAGAATTAGTTTTAAATTGGTCTAAAAAATTAGCAGAAGAAATTGGAATTCGAACTTTGGCTCTTTCAGATACAATTGGTTGTGCAAAAACCGATGTTGTGACAACTTTATTTGATCTTTTTTCAAGAGAATTACCTAAAATTGAGGTGGGGGCACATTTTCATACGCGTTCTGAGACAGCAGAGGAGCTTATTTTAGCTGCCTATAATTCTGGTTGTCGTAGATTTGATACAGCCATACGGGGATTTGGTGGCTGTCCGATGGCAAAAGATGATTTAACAGGGAATTTACCAACAGAGGTTCTGTTGAATTGGCTAGAGTCTTGTAAAATAAATCATTCAATTGACAAAAAAAACTTCACAACTGCATTTGATTTTTCCTCAAGAATTTTTGAAATATCACATTAAATATTAAGTCATAAGTAATAATTTAAAGAAAAATGAAAAAAAAACAGATTTTAATTCCCTTAATAATTATACCTATTATTCTTGTCGCAATATTTTTTAATAAAAGGGATTACAAGAAACCAAAAATTGATGAACCCAAGGATGAATCACAAATTGAGTTAATTGAAACCGATTTTAATGCAAATACTTTCTCAGGAACTACTGAGATTGAATTATTAAAAGAATTAGGTGTTTGCGATTCAACAGCTCCAAATGATAATAATTTTGATCGACCTTCTTGTTCTCCCAAGTTTTTTAGATTCTTTAGTTTAAAAAAAGGTGCGAAATTGAGGAATAGCTTTATGTTACTAATGCGTTCCGGAGTAAATGATTTTCCAGCACGACGCTTACTAATTTTTGAACGCGAAAACGGAAATCTTGTTAAAACAAATGGATTTACAGGATACATAATTGAGAAACGCCCTGGTAAAAAATTGGATTATGACGATA
>SYKJ01000034.1 GCA_005798205.1 Bacteroidota bacterium
AAAATTGAAGCTCCCTTGAGTTTATCGTATTTTATTGGCTTAGGATACAATAAAGAGGAAATGCAAGAGATAAAAAATTTCTATTTGCTACCAAAAGGATATTTTCTCGCTTTTTGTATTGTTTTTGGTTTTCCTACTCTACTTGCTTATAGAGTATATATATCCAATAAAAAGAAAGATAAAGCCATTTAATTCCTGTTTTTATAACTAAAAAAGCGTTTAGTTTATTAATTTTACATACTTTAAAAACCTAAAATGTATCGCTCACACACCTGTGGAGAATTAAGAATTGAAGATGTTGGAAAAACAGTCACATTGGCTGGATGGGTCCAACGCTCTCGTGATTTAGGAGGCATGACTTTCTTGGATTTACGAGACCGTTATGGTATTACGCAGCTAGTTTTTAACATGGAGACAAATACTTTGTTAGCTGAGCAAGCTCGGAAAATGGGGAGAGAATTTGTAGTTCAAACAAGTGGAGTCGTAATTGAAAGAAGCAGTAAAAATAAAAATATTTCTACTGGTGAAATAGAAATAAATGTAACGGAACTTAAAATTTTAAATTCTTCTAAATTACCTCCTTTTACGATTGAAGACGAAACAGATGGTGGCGATGAATTACGCATGCAGTATCGTTATTTAGATTTAAGAAGAACTCCAGTTTTACAGAAATTACGTTTGCGAAATCAGGTTGCATTGGAAACAAGAAAATACTTGGATTCACAAGATTTTATAGATGTAGAAACGCCTGTTTTAATAAAGTCTACTCCAGAAGGAGCCCGCGACTTTGTAGTTCCAAGCAGAATGAATGAAGGGCAATTTTATGCTTTGCCACAATCTCCTCAGACATTCAAGCAATTATTGATGGTTTCAGGTTTCGATCGGTATTATCAGATAGTAAAATGTTTTCGAGATGAAGATTTACGGGCCGATAGACAACCTGAATTTACTCAAATCGACTGCGAAATGGCTTTCGTTGAGCAGAATGATGTTTTAGAAATGTTTGAAGGCTTAATTAAACACCTTTTTAAATCTGTTTGTGGAGTTGAATTTGAGGGTGCTTTTCCAAGAATGACTTACGCTGACGCAATGGAAAAATATGGCTCTGATAAGCCCGATATTCGCTTTGGAATGGAATTTGTTGATTTCACAGCTTTAGCGCAAGGAAAACAGTTTGTTGTTTTTGATAGTGCAGAAATAGTTTTAGGAATAAATGTTGAGTCTTGTGCCGATTATACTCGAAAGCAAATAGATGAACTCACTGAATGGGTAAAACGCCCGCAAATAGGAGCAAAGGGCCTTGTTTATATTCGGTATAACGCCGATGGAACATTAAAATCGTCAGTTGATAAATTTTATTCAGAAGCGGATTTGAAATTAATGGTTGAAAAGGCAAATGCTAAACCTGGAGATTTAATTTTATTGCTTTGTGGAGAGCTTAATAAAACCCGGAAACAACTTAGTGAATTGCGTTTACACTTAGCGACAGAGCTAGGATTAAGAAATTCTTCGATCTTTAAACCGTTATGGGTTTTTGATTTTCCATTATTGGAATGGGATGAGGAAAATAAGCGCTACCATGCTATGCACCATCCTTTTACCTCACCAAAAGCGGAAGATTTTCATTTAATTACTAGTGATCCAGGAAAAGTGAGGGCAAATGCCTACGATTTAGCAATGAATGGAGTGGAGTTAGGAGGTGGCTCGATTCGAATTCATAATAGAGAATTGCAATCTCAACTATTTGATCTATTAGGATTTACTAAAGAAGAAGCTCAAGCTCAATTTGGATTTTTAATGAACGCCTTCGAATACGGTGCACCTCCACACGGTGGATTGGCTTTCGGCTTGGATCGTTTGGTTGCCACAATGGGTGGCTCTGAGTCAATTAGAGATTACATTGCTTTTCCAAAGAATAATAGCGGTCGCGACACAATGATTGATGCACCGTCACCATTAAACGATGCTCAAATGAAAGAGTTGGGAATAAAATTGAGGTAAAAAACCATACAATTAAATTTCATTTTAATTTGAACTTTTAATCTATTATTCTTGTTTAAATATAAAAATAATATATGATTCAGCTTCAAAAAATTCAAGAAGAAATCGCCCCTTTACGCGTTAAATTAATTCAGCACAAAATGTATGCTAACATTAAAACGCTTGAAGATTTTCAGGGGTTTATGGAACAACATATTTTTGCTGTTTGGGACTTTATGAGTTTATTAAAATCTCTACAACGTGGTTTAACCTCTGTTGAGGTTCCATGGTCTCCTGTTGGAAGCCCAACAACACGAAGATTTATTAATGAAATAGTTCTAGGTGAAGAAAGCGACATGGATGAAAATGGTGTCGTTGCTAGTCATTTTGAATTGTACTTAGATGCAATGGAGCAGATTGGAGCTAATACGACAGAAATAAAAAAACTCATTCGTTTAATTGAGGGTGGTAAAACAATTTCCGACGCTTTGAGTGCTGTAGCTATTCAAAAAGAGACGAAAGAATTTGTGCTTTTTACTTTTTCGATGATTGAAACAAGAGAATTACATAAAATTGCGTCCATATTTACATTTGGAAGAGAAGATTTAATACCAGATATGTTCATTGAAATTCTCAGAGAAATGAAAGAACAAGGGCAGAAAAACATTACAAAATTACTTTATTACCTAGAGCG
>SYKJ01000035.1 GCA_005798205.1 Bacteroidota bacterium
AATTAATTTGCAGGGCTCCAAACAAGATTTATTGCATCGAAATTCGCATCACTGACCGGCGTTTGGGATTCGATTTTTGGTCCTTTAACAAAGTTAAAAGATCGAACTACTGTATTTGTCGCACCGTGATTCCATGTTTCTTCAATGGAGATTTTGTATGTCCCATCTGGAACGATTACTCCATTTACATCTGTTCCATCCCAATTTACAGATCGAGGTCCAAAACTTGCTAAAGTTGCACCAGTTGTTGCACTTACCACATTGCATTTAGGTGCTATAGCATTTGTTGCCGGTCCACCAGAATTTTCTGCCCAAGCTTGTAAATGGTCTCGAGTTACATTTCCAACATTTCTAGATAGTGTTTTCACGAAAGCACCAGAGTCAGATTGAATCCAAATTGCAAGAACATGTTTTCCAAGATTTTGATAAGTTGCAGATGCAGGTTTTCCTACTTCAGTGAAACTAAATGCTAAACTTCCTTGAGTTTGTGATAATACTGAAGTTGCTAATCCTAAAAATAAAATAAATGCGGTATTTTTCATCGTTGTATAGTTTATAGTTAAATATGTAGTTTAATTGTCTTTTTTTCCTTGGTTGACCCAACACTCAACTCGTTCTATTATACTGTCTGGCAAAGCGTATCCAGTGTTATTTCCATCTCTCGGCATCAACTTATAACCGCTATTTCTCATAGCTCCAATAATGGCAGAAGAATTAGATGAAATATTTGCATAATTCGTCAAAGAATAACCATTCTGATTGTCATGACAGCCTGAACAATTATTCTGAATGAGTGGTAGAATTTCATCGTTAAAAGAAATAGTATCTGAACAATTAGCATCTGCATAAAATTCAGCTTTATCTTTTTTGCAACTAAAAAAAATTAATAGAGAAAGTATAAATATGCTAAATTTCATTTTTTTTGATTATTGGTGAAAGGGCTAGCCAAAAAAGTGGGAAAATAAAATGTAAAGGAATTACAAATCCAGGATAAAATTCAGTCATTTCTAAAGATTCCGGAAAGTCTTCTTTTAAGATAGGAATCAAAATACTACTTAATGAGATAAAAGCTATCGATATATTAAAAATCAAGGTGCCAGCTTTGGGAAGGAACTTATTTAACACGAAATAAAAGCCTGCTGAAATTAATCCAAGAGAAAAGAAAGTGGCTACTATTTTCCATTTTGGAAGTATGGTCGAAAAATCAGCAATCAAAGGATAGTAATTTGATACATAAATTAATGATCCAATTGATGAAATTGATGAAATAAATAATGCGAAAAGGAAATAGGTTTTAAACATGTTATTTTTTTTCTGCCGGTAAATCAAAGGAAACTTTCATGATATCTGGAACGACATCACTCTTCTTTCCAACTTTAAAATCCATTCTATTAACGTTTAAAACTCCAGAAAAAGAAATTTTACTACCTGAACCACTTTTTTTAGCTTTGACAACGTATTCCTTTGTAATTCCTCTTAGAGTTAAATCTCCTGTTATTTTGAGTTGATCTCCTTCCTTCTCAACCTTATTGGATACAAACTGTATTTGTGGGTATTTTTTGGAATTAAACCATTCTACAGTCTGTGCTTTTTTATCCCGCATTCCATTTCCAGTTTTAATACTCGCAATATCTATCGTTAAAGAGAATTTAGAGGCGGCCAAATCCTGATCATTATAATCAATAGTACCTTTCATAATTTTGAAAGAACCTGAAGGATCTGCACTTTTGAATTTAAGTGAGAATGCATCTGTAATTTCAAAACGATCTATTGGAAGAAAAGCTAAAGATGTACTTATAACAAGTAAAAAAATGTAAGAGATGATAAGACAATATTTTTTCATAATTAAAAGATTAAAATTTACGAGCTACACAAAAACCAAACCTAAATTGCCCTTTCAACCAATTTTCTGTAGTGTAAGGTATAAATTGAGTTTCACCTAAACCACCAGAATTAGTAAAATTGACAGTAAAGTTGTGCCCAAAAGTAAACCACTCCAAAGCAATGCCTAGACTATTCTTATAAAAACTTGAAGGGCGAAATTGTTCATTGTGAAAAACATGATAATACTCAGCGAGCAAGGCAAAGCGGCTACTAATTTTCAAGCGAAATGCACTTCCAAGTGCAAATAGTGTATTTTGATCATTTTGTGAAACATAATTTCGGTGGAGAAGCGTTGGAACAAGAGCAAGGGAAAATCGCTCGCCAAAATGTTTTGCTAAATTAAGCTGAGTAAAATAAGCTAGTCTATGAGAAGCTTTTGGAAAAAAACTTACATCAGATTCAAGGGTTGAACTTTTCATATAGGTAAAGCTAGAACCTGAAATCACAGTCATAGAAAGAGGCATACTGCCTTTTTTTTGATCAAGGATTTTGTATTTTAAAAATCCATCTAAAAGCGAGCGATAAGGAGCTCCTGTTCCTTTAGATCTTCCAAAGCCAAGCATGAATTTATCACTTACGCCATATTCTATTGCTATTCTCATGTCTGAGAGATAATCAAAACCAAACATATTTTGGTATCCACCATTTGGTCCTGAAAAATCCCCGAAACGATGTTCAATTCTCATTTCATATGTCCCTTTTGAAAGCGTTTCATTGGAATGGCCATTTATTATTCGAGAAGAGGAAAATGTTTTTGGTTCTTCGTATTCTTCCTCATCTGAATTTTGCGAAAAAGAAACCGCGTAAGGGAAGATAAAAAAGCAAACTAAAAACAATTTAAAAAAATTCATAAAATTTAATATAGTAATGTAATAGAAAACATAAAATTACAAATTTTAACAACCTTTATTAATAAAAGTTTCACATTACTGTCCAGTGCCTATCAAAAATACTGTAGGAATTTTACTTAAGTCATATGCTTTTTCACGCCAATCAAGTACAGAATAAGTTTGGATGCAAGCAGAATGAATAGTAAGATTAGAGGCAATACACAATTGCGTTGTATCTGTTAATTCATTTAGTAGATCCTCCAAAACATTCATATTTCTGAAAGGTGTATCCATAAAAATATGAGTAACTCCATGTCGCCGATTGTCCATTTCCATATCTTTCATTTTTCGGATACGGTCTTTTCTTTCTTTTGGTAAATACCCATGAAAAGTAAAATGTTGGCCTGAAAAACCACTTCCCATTAAGGCCAAAAAAATAGATGAAGGACCAACAAAAGGAACAACTTGAATTCCTTGAGAGTGGGCTAAAAAAACCAATTCAGCCCCAGGATCGGCAATGCCAGCGCAACCGGCTTCGGAAATTACTCCAACATCCTCTCCACTTATTAGTTTTTGAAGAACTTTCGTGCTATCAGATTCTTTTGAGTGCTTATTCATCAATGTAAACTGACATTCATCAATAGGAAATTCACGGTCCATTTTTCGCAACAGACGTCTTGCAGACTTTATTTCCTCAACAGCAAAATGACGCAATTGAATAGCCGATGTAATTACATCCGCCGGAATAATATCGGAGATAGTTTCTCCACCAAGTGTATTTGGAATTAAAAATAATTTACCTGATTTCTCCATTTTTGATTTTTGTTACAATAACTGAAGTTACTTTGTCCACCAGCTCATACACTTCATTAAAATCTGCCAAAGTTCCATAATAAGGATCGGGAACGGAAAGATTTGATTCAGAAACTAGTTCATCTAAAATTAAGCGTACTTTTTTTCGGTCAAAATTATTTCTTGCTAAACTTACTATATTTTGACGGTTGGATTCATCCATCGCATAAATAATATCAAAATCATCGAAATCCTGTGTGGAAAATTGTCTTGCTGAAAGATTATCAATATTTGTGCCGTTTTGTCTTGCTGTATCACACATTCTTTTATCAGGGGTCTTTCCAATATGGTAAGCGGCAGTTCCAGCAGAATCAACAAAAATATTTAAGTTATTTTCTTTTACTTTTTTCCGCAATAAACCGTCTGCAATTGGTGAGCGACAAATATTTCCGAGACAAACCATCAATATTCGCAGGGAATAATTTGACTCAAACTTCACTGGCTTAATGAATGGTCAACTTCTTCTCCAACTCCTCCAAATAATTTCGGAATTGTTTATCTGTTTCAGATAAATTGACAACAGTTCGACAAGCATGAAGAACGGTAGCATGGTCTTTTCCACCACAGTGAGCACCAATGTTTGCCAGTGATGATTTTGTCATTTTTTTAGAAAAATACATTGAAATTTGTCTCGCTTGAACCACTTCACGCTTACGAGTTTTTGATTTCAACATTTCAATCGGCAAATCAAAATAGTCACAAACAACTTTTTGGATGTATTCAATAGAAACTTCTCGCGCTGTACTGCGAACAAATTTATCAACCATTTGCTTAGCCAATTCTAAGGTAATTGCTTTTTTATTTAATGAAGCTTGAGCCAACAAAGTGTTTAACGCTCCCTCAATTTCTCTAATATTGGTATTGATAGAATAAGCGAGGTATTCAACTACTTCATTAGGCAATTCAATACCGCTGCCATACATTTTTTTCTCCAAAATTGCAATGCGCGTCTCAAGATCTGGAGTTCCTAAATCAGCTGATAAACCCCATTTGAAACGAGAAAGAAGACGTTGCTCCATGCCTTGCATTTCTACCGGCGCTTTATCGGAAGTTAAAACAATTTGTTTGCCATTTTGATGTAAATGGTTGAAGATTGAAAAGAAAACATCTTGAGTTTTCTCTTTTCCTGTAAAAAACTGAACATCGTCAATAATTAAAACATCGACCATTTGGTAAAAATGAACAAAGTCATTGGTGGAGTTATTTTTTATTGCATCTATAAATTGGTGGGCAAATTTTTCAGATTGAACATACAAAACCGTTTTGTTTGGAAAATTGTCTTTGATTTCTATACCAATAGAATGAGCCAAATGTGTTTTTCCTAATCCAACACCTCCGTATATTAATAAGGGATTAAAAGCAGTGCCTCCCGGCTTATTTGCAACAGCATAACCTGAAGCTCGAGCCAAACGATTGCATTCTCCTTCAACAAAATTATCAAAAGTATGAGATGGAATAAGGTTAGACTCAATATTGACCTTCTTTAAGCCTGGAATAATAAATGGATTCCTAATTTGCTTCTCACTTGTGTTAAGCGGCATATTTACCGGAGCGTTTTTCAGAGAACTTGAATTATTTGTGGGAATTTTAACAGTGTAAGGACTAGAAGAGTTCGAATTATTCTCCATAACGATGCTGTATTCTAAACTCCCTTCATTTCCAATTTCTTTCTTTACTACCTTACGAAGCAATTGAATGTAGTGCTCTTCTAACCATTCATAAAAAAAATGAGAGGGAACTTGTATTGTTAAAATATTGTTTTCTAATTTGATAGGTACGATTGGTTCAAACCACGTTTTAAATGCTTGTAAGGAAATATTGTCTTTTATCAACTTCAAGCAAGACTCCCATACACCCTCGTGACTTTTACTCATAATTTAATTTTAAAAATGTTAATTTTTCATTTCTCAAAGTGAACTTTACACCTTAGAAAGGGTACTTTTTTGGAGAGGACAAATATTGTAATAAAAAAAGTTAAAAAAAAATCAAATTGCTATTGACTTTTAAGTTTTTTTTTACCTATTAAAATAAACTGCTTATTTTATACTATTTATGTAATTTCGAAAGTAAATATAATAAAATTATTAAGCTTACTATTTTTAAAATAAAAAAGTTAAAATAATGATTAATAAAATGCAAAGTAAACAATTAGTAAGAGTTCGTTACAGCGAAACTGATAAAATGGGATTTTGTTATTATGGAAATTATGCGGCTTTCCTAGAAATTGGTCGCGTTGAGTTATTGAGAGAACGAAAGATTGTATATCGTGAGCTTGAAGCTTTAGGAATTTTATTACCAGTTTCAGAATTGCACATTAATTATCTGTATCCAGCGAAATACGATGACCTTCTGAGAGTGGAGACAACAATAATGGAATTAAAAGGTGCTAGAATCTTCTTTTCCTACGAAATTTTCAATGAAAAAGAAATTCTCGTTCTCACTGCTACCACCACTTTGGTTTTTGTTGATTCAAAAACCCTAAAGCCAATTGCTGCTCCCTCTTTTATCGCTGAAGCGCTATCTTAAATGACCTTTAGAGTAAAAATATAAATTAAATTTGCGCTTATGAAACAATTAATTGAATGTGTTCCGAACTTCAGCGAAGGTCGTGACATGAATATAATTAAACAAATAACAAATGAAATTGAAAGTGTCGAAGGAATTCGATTACTCGATGTAGATCCTGGAAAAGGAACAAATAGAACCGTAGTTACCTTCGTTGGTGAGCCAAACTTGGTGATTGAGGCAGCTTTTCTCGCAATAAAGACGGCAGGGGAATTAATTGATATGAGTAAACACACTGGTGAACACCCTCGAATGGGAGCAACTGACGTATGTCCTTTAATTCCAATCGCTAATATTTCGATGGAAGAAACTGCTGAGTGGGCAAAAAAATTAGGTGAGCGTGTAGGAAATCTCTTAACTATTCCTGTTTATCTTTATGAAGCTGCTCAAAATAAAACGGAGCGAAAAAACCTTTCAATCATTCGAGCAGGCGAATACGAAGGGTTTTCAAAAAAAATTGGATTGAAAGAATGGCATCCTGACTTTGGCAAAGCAGTTTTCAATGTGAAAAGTGGCGTTACTGCAATTGGTGCGCGAGATTTTTTAGTGGCCTACAACATAAATTTAAATACAACATCTACAAGAAGAGCAAATGCAATTGCTTTTGACGTTCGCGAAACAGGAAGAAAAGTTTTAAATGAAAAAGGAGAAGAGATCGTACAACCTGGGACATTAAAGTCTGTAAAAGCTATCGGCTGGTTTATTGAAGAATACGGCG
>SYKJ01000036.1 GCA_005798205.1 Bacteroidota bacterium
GGCCTTATTGGCTGAAGCAAAAAAATTAGATAAAAATGGAATGATGCGCGATCAAATCAAACAGATGCAAGCACAATTACAAATGACACCATCAAAAAACCAAATGCGTATGGCACAAATGATGGGTGGAAGGAAGAAAACGCCAAAAATGCGTTAATTTACATTTCATATAACTACAAAAAATGTCTGAAAATATCCGCACCTATTCTAAAGCATGGGATGATTATGAATTACTAGATGCTGGAGGCGGGAAAAAATTAGAGCGCTGGGGAAATATCATCACTATTCGTCCTGAATTACAGGCTTATTTTCACAGTGGTCTTCCTTATTCTGAGTGGCGATCAATGGCAAATTGGGAATTCGTAGAAGAAAAAGGGCAGACAGGAAAATGGAAAAACCTAAAAAAAGATTCTCCTAAAAAATGGACTATTGGCTACAAACGCCTAAAGTTTAATTTGGAATTGACAAATTATAAACATCTAGGGTTATTTCCTGAGCAACAAAATAATTGGGATTTTATAAGTTCTCGTGTAAACGAAGGCGACCGGTTTTTGAATTTATTCGCGTATACAGGCGCTGCATCTTGTATTGCTCGCAATAAGGGTGCAGATACTTTTCATGTAGATTCTGCTAAAACTGCTCTTGCATGGGCAAAATCGAATATGGAGGAAAGCAGATTGTTAAATGTTCGCTGGGTTCACGAGGATGCATTAAAATTTATTCAACGCGAAGCCAAACGCGGAAATACTTTTCAAGGAATTGTTATGGATCCGCCTGCTTGGGGAATTGGCGCTAAAGGTGAAAAGTGGAAACTCGAAGACAAAGTCGATGAATTAATGGGTGCTGCTGCCAATGTACTTGAAAAGGAAGGGTTTTTAATAATGAATACCTATTCTCCGAGCCTAGATATAACATTTATTACAGAATTAGCTGAGATGTATTTTCAAGGGTTCACAAAAGAAATTTCAGAATTATACATGGAAACCAAGACAGACAAATTTATGTATTTCGGAAATTTACTTCGAGTTGGCTGATAAGAGAAAAACCTTAAATTTTAACAATTAGTAAGCGCAGTTTCTATATTGCTATACTGAAAAATAAATCCTGCATCTGTAATTTTTTTATTTGAAACCTTGATTCCATTTAACACAATGCAGGCTTTTTCTCCTAAGATTAATTTTAATAAAAAAGAAGGCACAGGAGGAAGAAAAAAAGGGCGATTTAATCTCACAGCAACAGCCTTCATAAATGTTTTATTGGAGTTTGAATCTGCATGCGCATTGTATACACCTTCTAAATTAGAATCAATAGCAAAAGCAAACATGCGACATAAGTCGTCAATGTGAACCCATGGCATTGTTTGTTTCCCTGATCCCAAGGATGATCCCAAGCCAAGATTAGTAATTTTTTTAATTTTTGATAAGGCACCGTCATTTTTCGATAGAACAATAGGAATACGGAGTTTTGCCACCGGAATATTTCTTGCAATGGTGTTGCTTGCTGCCTCCCATTCTTTTATTAGATTAGCTAAGAAGTCGTCGCCAAACTCATCAGATTCAACATGCACTTTGTCACTTTCTTTTCCATAACAATTTATTGCTGAGGCACTAATATAATAGGATAATTTTGGCATTTTTTGAGTTAACTCACACAAAAAAGTTGTTGTATCAACTCTTGAATCTACAAGTAGTTTTTTTCTTTTTGCAGTCCATCTGCCTTCACCAACATTTTCACCAACTAAATTTACTAAAACAGTAACTTTATCAAGTATTTTTTCATCCATTTTCCTTTTTTGGGGATCCCAAAATAGGTGGTTTTGCTGCTTTGGATTGCGTGTTAGTTTATAAACCTCGTAACCATTTTTAGAAAGTAAGTTTGCTAATTCTCGTCCAATAAAACCTGTTCCTCCTGCAATTAAAACTGTTTTCCTTTCCATTCTCTTAATCGCACGACTTTTTAAGTTCTAACATTTCTTCTCCAAGCATATTTTCATAAGCAGCACAGACTTTTTTTTTCCTTGCTTTCATTTTTTTCCCTTCCTCTATAGCACTTAAGTTGTATTTTTCATCACTTAATACTTTTTCACTCAACAGATTTAAGGAATCACTTGTTTTAATACAGTCGCAAAATTTTTCATCCGCTTGAGAACAAGAAAAAGTTATAATTGATAAACCGAAGCAAAGTAAATAGTTCATTTTAAAAATGCAATTTAATTAACAATGATTTTCTTTGCAATTGATTGTGAACCTTCAATACACACGAAATAGGTGCCAGAAGCAAAGCCAAGAACAGAGATTGACTCTTTATTTGACTGAATAACTTTTTTCATTAAAATTCTACCTTGAAGATCCATAAAAAGCAAAACAGAGCCTTGACTTACTTCAAAAAATTCAATTGTTATTTTGTTAGAGGATGGATTAGGATAAATGGATGAAATACTGTTGATTTCTTTCAGTCCACTAATTTGCCCACTACATTCGCAATTTTCTAAATAAACATCATTGATTGTCGTTGCGTCGCCATCATCACAAATATCGCCAGGATAAACACAACTAGTATCTAGAACATTCGCATTTGGGTTGTAATTGCACGATAAAGAATCCATGCATCCCATAACGATTAATTCACCCACACAGATGCAATCCACACTAATTGAATCATTCATTGTATTTGGATTTGCGTCATTGCATGGCGAACCAGGTAAAATGCAGGACCCATCATCAATAGTAGCTAGTGGATTGTAATTGCAAGCAAGAGGATTCATACAACCTGCTCCTGACGCTGCTAGCGTGTAACGAGCAAAGGCAAATTGAGTGTTCGTTTGTGCGCTAAATCCTGCAACTATGAGTCTATTATCAGGGTACAAATCCATGCCATAAGCATCATCCCAATTTCCAAAAATGCTCGTTATAGTGTGACCATTTGTTCCCCACGATAAATCAAGCGTTCCATTGGCATTAAATCGCGAAACTACAAAGTCTCTAGCAGCTCCTATTCCAACAGAACCTGTCGTACCGCAAGCTAGTATTTTTCCATCTGTTTGAAAAATCACTTCATAATAAGTATCACTTGGATTTATGTTGACGATACTTTGGCCATTTGTTCCAAAAGATGTATTGAGATTAGCATTCACCTCAGACCTAGATTCCACTAAAAAATCTGTCAATCCGCTACCATAATTACCAGAGATTATAAGTTGTGCATTATTATAATCTATATCGAAGTAATGTCCGATGAATGAAGTATTTATCCAAACACCATTTGAGCCAAAAGTTGTTATGATATTTCCGGTATTATCAAATTTAGCTAAGATTGGATTGTAGTTGTTGTTGGTATATGTATCACCAGCAAGAATAATATCGCCATTTCCACCGATTGTTGCACCCAAACAACTAAGGTCACCATTATTACTTAGAATAGTTAAGCCATTTGTACCAAATGAATTGTCTAAATTACCATTGTAATCACAAGCTGCAACAACCAAACGATCATAAGAAAATCCAGGCAGTTTTGAATTTCCAGCGATAATAATTTTTGTTTGAGTTAGGAGGATTTTACGAGCGTAATCTTCGCTAGTGTCAACATCAAGGGAGAAAATCCCGCCTTCTCCAAAATCTTGATTCAAACTTCCATTTGGACTTAAGCAGAGCAGAATAAATTTTGGGTTTGCTGCAGTAATTGACATGGCTCCTGCAACTAGTATGTTACCGTTTGGAAGTATTTCCATATCGTATGCAAAGTCAGAACCCCCAGCATTTTGAAAAATAAAGTAACCATTTGTTCCAAAAGTTAAGTCTAAACTACCATCCTCATTCATTTTACCAACACAAAGCTCTAAATTACCGGTGATACCCGTCGTACCACAGAAAACCATTTTACCATTTGGCAAGGTTACAATGTCTTGTGCATTATCAAAGGTATTATTTGCAGTTCCAAAACTGGTATATCCAATGGTATTAAAACTTAAATCTAACGAGCCTGGAGCTTGACTAAAAATGCTATATGAAATTAAAAGAGACAGTAAAGTTGAATAGACTATTTTCATGGTAACTATTTTTAATTTTAAAATTACAAAATTTTAATGTATCAGCTTCTAACGCGTTTTCTCTCATTTTCTTTAAGTCCAATAAATGAATATTAGAACTACAACGAGGTAGCGTATAAACTTCCCGATTGCTATAAACAAAAAACTCCAAAAGATAGAAGCTCTAAAAAATCCTAAGACAATTCCAATTATATCACCAACTATAGGGAGCCAACAAAACAAAGCGAGCCAAGTGCCATATTTTTGAATTTGTGCTTTCCAATTGTAAATAGTCTCCTCTTTTACACGCAGTTTTTTTAACCATTTTGGATTTCCGATATAACCAATTCCAAAATTTAAATATGACCCCAATGTATTTCCTACAAAGGCAACACACAAAGAACTTACTGGATCATATTTTGCTGCAAGCATGCTTATTAAAAAAACTTCCGAAGCAATTGGAAGAAATGTCGCTGCTAAAAAACACGTTAAAAATAATCCTAGATATCCAAGCTCAACTTCCCACATACTTTAAATAAAAAAGGCCGGATAAACCGGCCTCGAAAGTTAAAAAGAAAGAATTATTTTTTCACAAATTTTCTTGTTAAAGATGTTCCATTAGCAGAAACGGTAACATAATACATTCCA
>SYKJ01000037.1 GCA_005798205.1 Bacteroidota bacterium
AATAGCAATGATGGGTTTCCACCAGAATTTGCAAACGAATACATTATTGTTTTAGATACATCTACTTGGACAGAAACCGTTGCCTCGATTAATCAGTTGCCAACTTCAATTGCTGATCCATTGCGCTCTACAAATATGGAGTTCATTCAATTGGGATCTTATTTGTATATGCTTGGAGGTTATGGACGAGACAACGATGCTGGGATTTTTGTTACTTTTCCTAAATTAACTGCAATACATGTTGACGATATGATCAATGCAGTATTAAACGGTGAAAGTATTTCGCCCCATATTCGACAAATTACAGACTCACGATTTCAAGTTTGTGGTGGTGAATTAGGAAATCTTGGTCAAGAGTTATATTTACTTTTTGGTCATAATTTTGGTGGGCGCTACACAGACCCACCTACTCCACTTTTCACGCAGACATATACAGATCGCATTACAAAATTCACCTTATTAGATGACGGAGAATCTATTACTCCCGGCAACTTTGTAGATTATATTGACACAAATTATTTTCACCGTAGAGATTTGAATGTAGGTCCAATTATAAAGCCAAATGCTGATTTTGCTTTAAAAGCTTACAGTGGTGTTTTTCAAAAAACACGTAATCTTCCCTTTCGCGAGACGATTACAATTTCTCAGGATGCAAATGAGGTAAATACGGAATATGAGCAAGTCATGAGTCATTACAATTGTGCTATGATTCCAATTTATGATTCTCTAACAAAAAAAATGTACACGACTTTTCTTGGAGGGATGAGTTTATATAATTACCTGCCCTCAACCAATGAATTAGTTTACGATTCCTTGATACCTTTCATTTCTGATATTACAACAATGACAACACATCCTAATGGAGAAATGGAGGAAACTATTATGTCGGTGCAGCTTCCTGGTTTGTTGGGCTCAAATGCAAAATTTGTTTTAAATACAGAAATTAGCCACTTTTCAAACGAAGTCATAAACATAAGGGGCTTACAAAATTCGAAAACTTTAATTGGATATCTTTACGGTGGCATTCGAGCAGAGGTAGCAAACTTGGGAGCATCTCAAGCCAATGAAATAATTTATCGCATCTTTCTGACCGCAAATAATTCTTCATCACTTTCTAATTTAGACGCAGATTTTGGCGAAATTCTACTCTATCCTGTTCCGACTTCAGGAAGTATTAATGTTGATTTTCAGATAAAAAACCCAATGCAAATTAGCAGCGCACTTTTTGACATAAATAATATGAAAATAAGAGAATTTCCCCAGCATAATCTTGATCAGGTAAATCAGCGTATAGAACTGGGTACTGAAAATATTTCAAATGGTTTTTATTACCTTGAAATCAAAAGTGAAAAAGCCATCATTCGCAAAAAAGTTCAAATTATTCATTAAAACACATAGTAAGTTTACTGATTTTATTTGATAAGTTTCATTTGCACCTATTTGAATAAAATTCGTAATTTCGGAACTATGAACTACTGTTGTGTATTCTTTCTTATTCTAACACTTTTTTCATGTCAATCGCATAAAGTAAGTGATAAAAACTATCAAACGAAGTATGTAATAACGCTTGTAATTGATGGACCTCGATATTCAGAAACTTGGGGAGATCCTAGTCATCAATATATCCCCAGAATGGATAGTATAATGGCAGCTCAAGGTATAATCAACGAAAAATTTTATAATCTTGGTCCAACCTACACAGCAAGTGGTCACGTTGCAATGACTACAGGGTTTTATCAGGAAATAAACAATGGTGGCTTAGAATTACCGGCTTACCCTTCCATTTTTCAACATTGGATTAATAAAATACCAAATCAAAGTTCAGATGCTTGGATTATAGCTAGCAAAGATAAATTAGCCGTTCTTGCAAATTGTAAAGATCAAAATTGGATAGGGAAATACCTCGCTAATACAAATTGTGGCGTAAATGGACTTGGAACAGGTTATCGTCATGATAGTATCACATTTCAAATTGTTATGGAAAAATTAGCTCAAAATCATCCAAGATTACTTTTAGTGAATTTCAGAGAACCTGATTATTCAGGACACCAAGGCAACTGGGATTCTTACCTTGCGGGAATAAAAGATACAGATGAATACGCATACCAAATTTGGAATTTTATTCAGAATGATCCTGTGTACAAAGATAAAACTACTCTTTTTATTACAAACGACCACGGACGTCATTTAGACAATGTTGGAGATGGTTTTATTTCTCACGGAGATAATTGTACTGGATGCCAACACATCAACTTTTTTGCCTGCGGACCAGATTTTAAAAAAGATATTGTACTCAATAGAGAAAGAAGTCTTGTGGACATTCATGCTACAATAAAAGAATTATTGCATCTTCATAATTCACAAACAAGCGGCGAAGTCATGAGTGAATTATTTAAAGACTAATCAGTAGTCAGATTGCCATACAAATCATAATGATCAGCACTTTGAATAAGAACATTTGAAAAATCGCCAATTCGAACATAGGTATTGTCTTTTTTCACTAACACTTCATTGTCGACCTCTGGAGAATCAAATTCTGTACGGCCAATAAAATAATCTCCTTCAGCACGATCAAATAAAACCTTAAACGATTTATTCACTTTTTGTTGATTCAAATCATAGCTAATGCCTGCTTGTAAATCCATTATTAAATCTGCTCTTTTCTTTTTTAATTTTTGCGATACATTGTCTTTAAACTCAAAAGCATGTGTATTTTCTTCGTGGGAATAGGTAAAAATACCGAGTCTATCGAAGCGACTTCTCTCAACCCAGTCGTACATTTCTTGAAAATCAGCTTCAGTTTCACCAGGATAACCAGCAATTAAAGTTGTTCTCAAAGCAATACCTTGAACTTTCGAACGAATTGTAGCAATAAGTTCCTCGGTTTTTTCTCGCGTAGTTCCTCGGCGCATCGCTTGTAATATTTTTGTTGATCCGTGTTGCAGAGGCATGTCCAAATACTTACAAATATTATTTCGCTCATTCATTACATCCAAAACATCCATTGGAAATCCAGTTGGGAAAGCATAATGCAGGCGAATCCATTCAATTCCCTCAACATCAGAGAGGTGTTTCAATAAATCTGAAAGAGCACGTTTTTTATATAAATCCAGACCATAATAAGTTAAATCTTGTGCAATCAGCATCAATTCCTTTACACCTTTGGCAGCCAAATTTTTTGCTTGAATTACTAATTGATCAATAGGTGTCGACAAATGCTTGCCTCGCATAATAGGAATTGCACAAAAAGAGCAAGGACGATCACAACCTTCGGCAATTTTGAAATAAGCGTAGTGATTTGGCGTAGTCAAAAGACGTTCGCCTACTAATTCATGTTTGTAATTTGCTTTTAATGTTTTTAGCAAGCGTGGTAATTCGCGTGTACCGAAATAAGCATCCACCTCAGGAATTTCCTTTTCTAAATCTTCACGATAGCGTTCTGAAAGACACCCAGTAACGAAAACCTTAGCAACTAAACCCTCTTTTTTTGCTGTAGCGTAGCGAATAATTGTATCAATCGATTCTTGTTTTGCATTGTCAATAAAACCGCAGGTGTTTATGATTACGATTTCTGAATCATCCTCTTTTGACTCATGTTCTACATCAAAATTATTTGCTTTTAACTGCGCCAAAAGAACTTCAGAGTCAAAAATATTTTTTGAACATCCGAGAGTAACAACATTGACCTTATTTTTTTTTAGCGTTTTAGTTTTCATTAAAATGCAAAAATATCATAGTTTGATGAAGAGTTCTATTAATTTGGTGTTTTTAAACTAAAAAAATGATTAATTAGTATGAATAAGCAAAATTGGTCTTACTTTTGATTGAAATTAAAGTCATTAAATTATGCGATTTACAATTCTGTTTTTTCTTCTATCTCTAATTTACTCCTGCAAAACTCAAAAAAACAATAAGAATTGTATTTTTAAGAAGAAAAATCAAGTTGAGGAAACCAAATTAAGTGCACAACTTGTTAACTCTGTTTTTGATTTTTCAAAAAAAGAAAAGGGAACAGATTCCATCAATATAATAGACGCTAAAATTATTGGAAATAATCTTCACTTAAATGTTTCCTACTCAGGGGGCTGTAAAACCCATAGTTTTAAGATTATTGGTGATTCATCAATATCTAAGTCACTTCCACCTCTTAGATCAGTGAAATTGATACATTATGCCGATGATGATAAATGTAAAAAGTTAATTATTGAAGAACTGATAATCAATGTTAGCAAATTAGCATATAAACAAGAAGAAGGAAGTGAAATATATTTAAACTTAGAGGGATGGAAAACTAAAATTTTCTATGTTTTTAAAAAATAACAACTTTAAGTATAAAGTTAGCACTTATTATGACGATAATTGAATTACTAAACAGTTTCAAAGACATAGAATTTCAAGCGAAAAGAATGCTTGAATCAAAAAAAATAGATTTAGACTACCTAAAGCAGTTTGATTTAAGGTGCGAAGAAATACGTTTACATATTCTACATATGAATTTATCTAGTAATTTAAACAGTACTTTAGATAATATCAAAAGAATTGAAATTAATTATTTGCCCACATCAGATTTTAAAGATAATCTTATTAATCTACTGACATTTGGGTATTTCAAAAAACAAAAAATAAAAAATAAAACTGATTTATATCATCGAAAAGAAATACTTCAAAGAAAAATGTCATTTAAGCATATAGAAACGCATTTAAAAGAAAATTAATCCTTTTAAATTGATTTTTTTTAATCTAATTTAGTATTCAATAGTTTAAATGAAAAAAATTATATTTATTACCGTTTTGTATTCCCTGTTTTTTTCAGGAACTACTGAAAAAAAAAATAAATTTGATGAAAAATGGGGTTTCTTCGGACATAAACGCATCAATCGCATTGCTGTTTTTACCCTACCTCCAGAAATGTTTGGATTTTACAAAGAACATATTGAAT
>SYKJ01000038.1 GCA_005798205.1 Bacteroidota bacterium
AATATTTTGAAGACACAAAAAAACTGGATAAGATATCATTTAAAGAAGCTCTTGAGCTTTCATACTACGGAGCAAGCGTAATTCATCCAAAAACAATAAAGCCACTCCAAAATAAAGGGATTCCACTTTTTGTAAAATCATTTCTTGAACCGCATGAAGAAGGTACAATTATTCAAGAAGATGCAGAAAATGACAATCTTATACCTTCGTTTATAGTAAAACATGAACAAGTGCTTTTTTCATTTACTCCTAAAGACTTTTCATTTATTGCGGAAGAAAACCTGAGTACTATTTTTAAAGGTCTTTCCGAAAGTTCAGTAAAAATTAACCTCATGCAAAATTCCGCTTTAAGTTTTTCCATCTTGTTGGATCAAAACAAAATCAATAAAGAAACTTTGTTGGAGCGATTTCAAAGTGAATACACTGTCAAATACAACGATGGACTTGAACTTATAACCATCCGTCATTACGATGAAGAGACGATAAATAAAATGACAAAAGGTAAAGAAATTTTAGTGCAACAAAGAACAAGACAAACTGCAAGGTTCGTGGTTAAAGATATAATTTAAATACCTTTATTAAGGTAGAAGTTAAGATTTTGAAAATTGTAAATTTGCTTATGGATTTACTCTCAAAGATGAAAGTCGGGACATTTGCCGAAATCACATTCATTGAAAATTCTCCTATCTATTCAAAACTTTTAGAAATGGGGTTTTTAATTGGCACAAAGGTTGAGCTTGTATTTAAAGCTCCTCTTGGCGATCCAATAGCTGTTGAGGTAAATGGGACTGTATTTTCATTGAGAAAAGATGAGGCCTCCTACATACAAGTTAAACAATTACTTTCCGATAATTAAATCAATGAGTAACTATCCATGAAAATTGCACTACTTGGAAATCCAAATACCGGAAAAAGTTCAGTTTTTAACGTTTTAACTGGATTAAGACAACAAGTTGGAAATTTTACGGGCGTTACGGTTGAGAAAAGAGATGGATTTCTTAGCATAGGAAAAGAAAAATATACAATTACAGATTTTCCAGGTTGCTATAGTTTATATCCTCGATCTAAAGATGAAAAAATTGTTTACGATGTTCTTACAAATGAAAATCACAAGGAATATCCAGACGCTGCACTATTTGTTGTTGATGCGTCCAACTTAGAGCGAAATCTTCTTTTCTTCTCCCAAGTTTATGATTTGAATATTCCCCTGATTTTAGTATTAAATATGTGGGACATTAGCATCAAGAAAGGAATTGAAATTGACATAGAACAACTAAAGAAAGCATTTCCACATGTTGAAATAGTTACTTCAAATGCTAGAATTGGTCTTGGAAAAGAACGAATTATTGACGCTATTCGCAATATTAATTTAAAAAAAAGAAGCTGTTTTTTTATTGAAAGTAATAGACCTTCAGCTGTAGATTCAGAAAAGGAACAAACAGAGGAAACAAATGCTCGCTATGAAAAAATTAAAAAAATAATTGCAAGTGCAGAAACTGTTAAAGAATCAAAAACAGATTTTTTTTCAAGAAAAATTGACAAAATAATTGTACATCCTATCTGGGGATATGTAATTTTTCTTGGAGTATTACTTACAATTTTTCAATTCATTTTTTCCTTTGCAACTATCCCAATGGAGTTTATTGATGGTCTATTTTCAGATTTTACAATTTTTACTGCTCAAAGTCTTCCTGAAGGTGTAGTAAGCAACTTGATTTGTTTTGGGATAATTCCTGGAATTGGCGGGATTGCTGTTTTTATTCCTCAAATTGCCTTGCTCTTTTTTTTTATTGCACTTCTAGAAGAAACTGGATATTTAGCAAGGGGAGTTTTCATAATGGACAGACTCATGCGACCTTTTGGACTGAATGGAAAAAGTGTAGTTCCATTGATGTCGAGCGTGGCATGTGCAATACCTGCTGTAATGGCAACGCGAACTATTTCAAATTGGAAAGAGCGAATGATTACGATTTTTGTAGCTCCTTTTATGAGCTGCAGCGCTAGAATACCAGTTTACACGCTTCTTATTTCACTTGTTATTCCTAAAATCTACTATTTTGGTTTTATCAACCTACAAGGTATTGTTTTATTCTCTCTTTACAGCTTGGGATTACTTGCTGTTTTCATAGTCGCATTCATTATGAAATTTATACTGAAAAGCAAAGAAAAAGGATTTCTTCTTCTTGAACTTCCCAGTTATAAAAAGCCACGTTGGACAAATATCGGAGTTAGTATCATTGAAAAAGTAAAGCTGTTTATTTTTGATGCTGGAAAAATTATTCTAGCGATTTCTATTGTTATTTGGGCCTTGGCATCCTATGGTCCAGGAAACTCCATAGAGAATGCACTTGCTAAAACAAAATCCGATAATAGTTTCAAATCTCTAAATGTAATTGAAAAGGAAAGTAAACTTGCATCTGTAAAATTGGAAGTTTCCTACATTGGAAGAATGGGAAAATTTATTGAACCCGTTATTAAGCCTTTGGGTTACGATTGGAAAATTGGCATAGCC
>SYKJ01000039.1 GCA_005798205.1 Bacteroidota bacterium
AATCTTCATTAAAGTCAAGAAAATCGTTTAATTTTCATAAATTTGCTTCATGGAATTTTTATATCCCAGCTTGCTTTGGCTTTTAAGTCTCTTACTAATTCCAATTTTAATTCATCTATTTCATTTCAGAAGACATAAAACCCTCTTTTTTTCCTCGCTAAAGTTTATAAAATTTATTGAGCAAGAAAATAAATCTACTAAAAAACTAAAGAACTTACTGATCCTATTCGCTCGTTTATTTGCCTTAACAGCTATTATAATTTCATTTGCACAGCCAGTTAAACAAAGAGGAGATGTCAATCTTGGGGCAGGAAAAAATGTTCTTGCAATTTATATTGATAATTCATTTTCAATGAGTGCAAAAGGTACCGAAGGTGAGCTACTTTCTGAGTCACGAGAAATGGTAAGAAGAATTATTAAAACCTGTCCACTTGAAACTGCAATTCTTCTCTCAACAAACAAATTAGATGGAATAGAACAAAGACTGGTATCAAAAATCGAGGCACTAAATTATTTGGATAAAATTGAATTGACACCGATAAATCGAAACATAGAAGATGTAATTAATTGGCAACGCTCATTTCTTGATAAGGAAGATTTGGAACAACAAAAATTAGCGAACATCCAATTTCTTTTTTTCTCAGATTTCCAAAAAAATTCTTTTGAAGTAGAACAGCTAAAACCAGACAAAAAAAACTTCTATTTTCCAATTCAAGTTGTTCCACAAGACCCAAGTAATATTTATATTGATTCTCTTTGGTTTGATTCACCAATCCATAAGAAAGGAATCTCAAATGAGCTATTTATTCAACTTAAAAATGATTCAAAGCAGGAAACAACTAATCTTGAACTAGAATTAGAATTAGGATCAAAAAAAAGAACTGCCTTTATTGATCTGGAAGCGGGAAAAAAATCAATAATAAGTTTTCAAATTAAAGATGAAGAAAATGGTCAAAAGAATGGAAAAGTAAGTATTAACGATAAACAACTTTATTGGGATGACGATTTTTACTTTTCATATAAAGTAGCAGATTTCTCCAATTTACTCATTTTAAACGGAGCTGCTGCATCAGAAAATATTGCTAAAGTCTTTGAAATAGAACCATTTTTTAGAACTAGAATAATTAGAGATCTTGAGTTTACAAAAGACCAATTAAATCAATGTGATTTTCTAATTTTAAATGGTTTGAATGAAATTTCATCTGGCTTATCTGAGGACATTGTTGAATTTAATAAAATGGGCGGGAGTGTTTTTATTTTTCCTGGTAATGAAATAAATAGAACAGACTACCAGCTTTTTCTTCAAAAATTAAAATTACCAAAACTTGGAAATATAAATAATAATGGCGTCAAAATTGATCAAATAAACTTCAAAGATCCTTTTTTTAAGGGTGTTTTTGAAAAAGAAAATTCAAATTTAAATTTACCGAGTATTACGAAAAGCTACGCTGCACTTAACTTAAAACAAGAAACTGCATTTCCTCTGATTTCCTTAAGAAATGGTTCGCCTCTCCTACTTAAATCAAAAGAAAATGCTTATTTATTTCTAAGCTCCTTGAGTTTAGATTTTGGTAATTTTACCTCAAATGCCTTATTTCCAACTTTATTATTGCGCGCGGGAGAATTATCTACTAGAAACTATCCACTTTTCGCATTAATTGGAAAAGAAAATAAAATCCCCGTAATTACAGCTCTTACAAATGATCAATCACTTAAACTAATTGGTAATCAAAGTGAGTTTATTCCTATTATTCAAAAAGTTGAAAATCAAAATTTCATTTCTATATCAGGTATGGAGGCAATAGAAAAGTTAAAAGCTGGAAATTATACTCTTCTAACTGACGAAGAAATTGGGACACTGGCATTGAATTATGGTCGGGAGGAATCGCCAGTTAGCTACAAAAAAGAGAATGAAATTCTTGAAGCCTTCAAAAGTAAAGGTATTTTAAACTGCCAATACAATAGTATAGAAAATGGGCAAAGTATAACAAATATTGAAGTTGATAAACCCTTTGAATATTGGAAATTATTCTTAGTTTTAGCATTGCTATTTATTCTTACCGAAATTGCTTTAATAAAGTTTTTGAAATAATATCAAATGAAAATACTGATAAAAAACGCGAAAGTAACAGATGTAAACTCAAGTTATAATAAGCAAAGAATCGATTTATTAATTGTTGATGGTATTCTACAAAAAATTGAGGCTAATATAAGTGACAAAGATGCGCTCAGTATTGAATCCGAAAATTTATGCGTTTCTTGTGGTTGGGTAGATTTAAAGGCTCATTTTTGTGATCCCGGAATGGAATACAAAGAGACAATTGAAATTGGCTTGGATACAGCTGCTGCAGGAGGCTACACACACATTTGTACTTTACCAAGTACAGAACCAGTTGTAGACGGAAAAGCACTTGTAGATTACCAATTGAGAAAAGCAGAGGATCATACAGTACATATACACCCAATTGCATCAATTACAAAAAAAATGAAAGGCGAAGAACTTTCAGAAATTTTTGATTTACATCAGGCGGGTGTTAGTCTATTCTCTGATGACTTAAATACATTAGATTCTGGAATAATGCAAAGAGCACTTTTGTATTCTAAAAATTTTAATGTTAAGATTATTGCCTTTTGTAGAGATTCATCTATTTCCGGAAATGGAATGGTAAACGAAGGTCTTGCATCAA
>SYKJ01000040.1 GCA_005798205.1 Bacteroidota bacterium
GCATTAGGTCGAGATGTTCTTAACGCTGTTTCTCCAGGCCAATTAATGATTAAAATTTGTCATGAGGAGCTAGTAGCTTTAATGGGTGGAAACGAAGCTGAAATAAATAGTAAGGGAAATCCAGGGATAATTTTAATGTCAGGACTTCAGGGATCTGGAAAGACCACTTTTTCAGGTAAATTAGCATCTTTTCTAAAAAATAAAAAGAAAAAATCAGTACTTCTTGTTGCTTGTGATGTTTATCGTCCTGCTGCGATTGATCAACTACAAGTTCTTGGAGAACAGTTGGGAATTGAAGTTTTTGCAAACAAAGAGGATAAAGACCCAGTTAGAATTGCGAATTCTGCTGTAAATCACGCAAAAAGTAAGTCGATTGATGTTGTAATAATAGATACAGCTGGTCGTTTGGCAATCGATGAACAAATGATGGATGAAATTGCACGTGTAAAACATGCGGTCAATCCAACCGAAACGCTTTTTGTAGTCGATGCAATGACGGGTCAGGATGCTGTAAATACAGCAAAAGCATTTGATGAAAGAATTAATTTTGATGGCGTTGTCCTAACGAAATTAGATGGAGATACGCGCGGAGGAGCAGCTTTGTCAATTAAGGCAATTGTAAATAAACCCATTAAGTTTGTTGGAACAGGGGAGAAAATGGATGCATTGGATATTTTTTATCCAAGTCGAATGGCGGATCGTATTCTTGGAATGGGAGATGTTGTTTCTCTAGTTGAACGTGCTCAAGAGCATTTTAATGAAGAGGAAGCACGAAGATTGCAAAAGAGAATTCATAAAGATCAATTTGACTTTAATGACTTTTTAGCTCAACTGCAACAAGTAAAAAAAATGGGAAATGCCAAAGATTTAATGGGTATGATTCCAGGTATTGGGAAATCGATGAAAGATGTTGATATTCCAGATGATATTTTTAAAGGTGCTGAGGCAATGATTCAGTCAATGACACCTAAAGAACGCGCTAATCCAGATTTACTAAATATGACACGCAAAGCAAGAATTGCCAAAGGATCTGGAATGAATATGATTGAGATTAATAAACTAATAAAGCAATATGAAGATATGCGAAAAATGATGAAATTAATGAGCAATCCTCGTAATGCAATGTCAATGATGAATAAATTAAAAGGGATGGGCGGAATGCCTGGAATGTAAATGGAGCAATACGATATTTATCCTTCTAAACCGATAATTGAGAAAGTTAAAGTTGAAAGTAATTGGGGATTAACCGCGTTTTCTCTTGTTCTATTTGTAGGTGTTTTTCTTTTAATTTTTTCTGATGAACTCAATTTCGTTTTTTTTCTAATATTAGTTTTATTTATTCATGAAATGGGTCATTTCACCTTCATGAAATTATTTAAATACGAAAATGTTAGAATGCTCTTCATTCCCTTAATGGGCGCTTTTGTTCAAGGTAGTAAAGAAAGATATTCTCAAACTCAAAGCTTTATTGTTGTCGCTGCAGGCCCTTTTCCTGGAATTTTTCTTGGTATTTTAACATTGTTTATATCGTCACACTATCATTTATATTGGCTACTTGAATTGTCATTCCTTTTCCTTTTTTTAAATATCATCAATTTAATTCCAATTGATCCCTTGGATGGAGGTCAATTATTTAAACTTTTGGTTCATAAAAAAAGAGATATTTTTTTAATCATTTTTGCTTTTATATCATCCTTAGTTTTAATTATTGTTGGATTTTTAATATGGTCATGGGTTACCATGATATTTGGATTTTTTATGGGAATCAGAATTCGAGGTATGCAACGAAATTACCAAATTCGAAAGTTGTTAAATCAGCAAAGTGTAAATTATGTTTCCACTTATGATGAACTTTCTAACCGCGACTACGCAATGATTAGAGATGTAATTGTATCAGAAACTCCGGCATTGAAAAAGTATTTAGAGGTTTCAGATGAGCAAAATGATGATGTTATTGCTTCCCATGTAAATTCAGTGCTTATAGCTCCAGTTGCATACGATGCTACTCTTTGGTTGAAGTTTACAATTGTTGCCTTGTGGATCTTCCTCGTATTTTTTCCTTTAATACTTTTGGTCTTTTATCGTTCCATATTTTTGGATTGGTATTTAGCCCTTCAATAAGTTTGTTGATCATACAAAATTCTTGTTTTCAGATGCTTAAATTACTTTTGATATTTGTTATTTTAATCTCTACTACTTATAGTTTTACCCAATGTAACCGTGTTCTAGTTTCTGGACGTGTAATTGATTCATTGAGGCCACAAACTTTTTATAATTTAATGGTGATTAATAAAACGGTTGGTCGTGGTGTTTTTGGAGAACCAAATGGCAGTTTTTCAGTTTACGTGATGCCAAATGATCTTATTGCTCTTTCAATTAAAGAATATCCCATTTATGAGTTTTTTGCCATACCAGACGAAAATTGTCAGTGTAAGGTTAATGCGTATATCGAACAACTTCCGCAAGAAATAGAGGAGGTTATCGTTCGCCCCTTGAAGACCTTATCTCAAATAAAAGATGAACGACAAGCATTGTCGATGCGTGAAACTCGTCTAGTAACTGGGATAAATATGTTGGAAAGTCCAATAACTGCTTTGTACCAAGCTTTTTCTAAAAAAGAACAAAATAAACGTTGGATTCAGGAACAAAAATACAAAGATGATCAGAGACGTATTGTAAAAGAGTTATTGCGTTTGTATGTCGCTTTTGACATCATTAACATGACAGAAGAAGATTTTGATTCCTTCATTCAGTTTTTAAATATAGACGACGATTTCTTGAAAACAGCCTCAGAAATGGAGTTGATTTTATTTATAAAAGACAAGTTTGATCACTATAATTATTTAAAAAAATAATCTTTACTGATTTCTTTTTGTAGGCTCCCAAACACTACTTTTCACACCTTTCGAGTATTTTAAGAATCCAATAAATAAAGCACAATTCATCAAAGTGAAATGCGTAAGAAATCTCAAAATCCAACTATTGATTTTTACTGATTTTAGCATGATATCAATAATTACCAGAGAGAAGCAGATACTAATTCCAATTAAAAAATAAAAGTAGATGTTCTCTTTTTCAACTAAAAATGGTAAAATTAAAAGTATAATTAAGATTAAAAAAGGTGTAAGCCACCTCAATACTTTATGAGAAAAAAATACAAAAGCTACCCATGAAAAATCAAATAGAAGGTGTTTAAAATGAAATAGATTTTGAAAATTTCCTGTTGAAATTCGAATTTTTCTATTGAACTCATCTTTCAAGTTATTCGATACATCCTCGAAGACAAGTGCTTTAGGCTCATTTATACTTTTAAACCCTTTTTCAAGAATCAGCATATTTAGATAGAAATCATCTACCAGAAAATGCGAAGGTATCTCGCCCCATAAATTTTTTCTAAAAGCAAAACATCCTCCAAAAGGGCCCATCATTGCTCCCCAAAGTAAACTCTCTCCTTGTTTTACAGAAACTTCGGATGAAATGTACGTTTTTTCTTGAAAGGAAATCCCATCTTTTTTTATCCCTATATTTTGCATTTTTGAATCAACAAGACCAATAGTAGAATTTTTAAAATGTTTTACTAATTCAAATATTGTTTGTTTATCAAACAAGACATTTGCATCGGTCATTATTATTAAGTCGTTTTTTGCTTTCTTGACTAGTTGATTTACAATACTTATTTTTCCTGATCGGATTTTAAACTCTATTAATTGGAGATTTAAAAATTTATTTGATAATTCACCTACCAATTTATTTGTGTTGTCTGTTGAACAATCAGAACCAACAAGTACTTCAATTTTATTTTTAGGGTAGTTGCTATTGAAAACACTAATAATCTTATCTCGAATAAGGGCCTCTTCATTATGAGCCGCGATAATAATACTTACAAAGGGTAGGTCCTCTCCGTATTCAAAAATATCTTGGTTTTGAACTTTGTTAATTGAAAAGAGGCGTATGATAAGTTGATAAAATAAATAGGTGTAAAGTATCAAAAATACACTGGCAAAAAATATAATTTCGAGGCAATAGTGGAGTGCTTGATTGTTCATTGACTCAACAATATTAAGTAAATTTTACAAAAGAAAATTACGTGTAACTTAAAGTAAAAAGAGCTGATTTTAATTTCTCTCTAATTTTTTCGGAGGAAAATTCCTTATTGACATGTTTTAGTCCTTCAACTCCGCGTTTTTTTCGTTCATTCTCGTTTTGTATTAAAAAGATTAAATCATCAATAAGATCTTGTTTTGTTATGCAGATTTTCTGAGATTCAGGAAGGAAAAGACCTTCGCTAGCAATTTCAGTTAACACACAAGGCATACCATGGTTTAATGCTTCTAGAACTTTAATTTTTACACCAGATCCAGATTGAAGGGGTGCTATGAAGATTCCATTCTGTAAAAAAAATTCGCTGGAATTTTTGACAAAGCCATGAAACTTTATTCCAGCTATATTTTTTAATTCTTTGATATTTTCATTTTCATCACCAGCAATGTTTAAAGTAATAGAGGGAAATTCTTTTTTTATAATAGGAAAGATTTCTTTAGCAAACCATTTCATTGCCTCACTATTTGGTAACCAATTAAATGAACCAATAAAACACAATGAAGTATCCGAGTAATCAGTTTTCTCTGCTTGTTTTTCAATTGAAACAGGGATACAGAAATTTGGTTTATTCGTTATTCCCTTCATTTTTCCTTCATCTATTTTTGAAAGTGGAAGAATAAAATCGACAGATTTAAGGCTAATTATTTCCTCAGATTTCAAGTTTTTAGCCAATGATTTCATGTAAAATCGCTTTAAAAAATTCTTTTCGTTATTCGCTAACTGTTCCCAAATTTGATGTTCTATATTGTGTGCTCGGTATCCAAATTTTGCTTTGCTAATTTTTTTTAACCTATCAAGATAAATCGTTGTAAAGAGGCCTTCAAAAATGATAATATCGTATTCATTTTTATTGCACAATTCTATTAAGTGAGTTTGAACAGCAATACTATTAAAACGAGATAGGTTATACGATTTAGATTTAAAATAGGCTTTAAATGCAGAAAATAAACGAATTTTTGTGTCGACGAAAACAGATGAAAAATGAATTTTTTCAATTATAGGAAAATAGTTTGTGTTCAATCCGTGCTTGTGGGTATTAATGCAAAAATATTCTATATGATTGATCTCATTAAACGATGATAAATCAAGTAGAAATTTGTTCATCGCTAAGC
>SYKJ01000041.1 GCA_005798205.1 Bacteroidota bacterium
CAGAAATTTTAGATTTCCCACTTATTTCCCAAGCCTCAAAATTAGATATTAAGGGAACTACTCTTTCTTTAGAAAGAGAGATTGTCGGTGGGATACAAGTCGTTGAGGTGGAAATGCCTGCAGTAATTTCCTGTGCAAAAGGTATGGCAGAACAGCGAATTCCAAATATGAGGGGGATTATGGCGGCAAGAACGAAACCATTGAATGTAATTGCTCCTATATCTGTTAAAGAGTTAACAAATTTTATTTCTTATGCTGTACCAAATTCAAAATCTGCAGTGAAATTAATTGACCCTATGAATATGGATGAATTAGTAGAATTGCTTCATAACGAAGCAAAAGTTATTTAACATTTTAATGCAAAACAATGATATTAGTATATGTAAATTCATCCAACGGACTTTCGAAGGCAGCATTTGAAACTGTAACTTACGCAAAGAAAATCGGAAATGAAGTCCTTGTAATAACAAATGGAAAGGCAAGTTCAAGTGATTTAGCAAGCTTGGGAGAATATGGTGCTACTAAAGTTTTAGTTGATAGAATGGTCGATGGAGAAGACCCTCAGCAGTTAACTCGCTTAATTGCTACAACAATACAAAATAACAGTGCTAAAACAATTATTTTCTCACATGATTTAATCGGAAAAGCTGTTGCTCCAAGATTATCCGCTCGATTAGAGGCTGGTCTAATTGCTGGGGCAATATCCACGCCAGAGTCAGACGGATCAATAAAAGTGAATGTCTTTTCAGGAAAAGCAGTAGCATATGTAAAAGCTACAACGGAAATAAAAATTATTTCTGTTTTACCAAATAGCATTCAACCTGAGAAGCTCCATACAAATTGTCCAGTTGAAGAAACAAATGGATTGGGTGGAAGTGCAGTAATAAAAGTTATTTCTACGAAGAAACCAGAAGGAGACGTTCTCTTGCCTGAGGCAGAACTAGTTGTTTCAGCTGGAAGAGGATTAAAAGGACCGGAGAACTGGGGAATAATTGAGTCTTTGGCAAAATCCTTAGGTGCAGCAACAGCTTGTTCTCGCCCTGTTGCAGATATTGGTTGGAGACCGCACCATGAGCATGTTGGTCAAACTGGTGTTGCAATAAGACCAAATTTGTATATCGCTATCGGTATTTCTGGGGCAATTCAACATTTAGCCGGAGTAAATGGTTCGAAGGTAATTGTGGTAATAAATTCTGATTCAGAAGCACCATTTTTTAAAGCTGCCGATTATGGTGTAATCGGAGATGCCTTTGAGGTAATTCCAAAACTAACAGCTGCAATAAATAAATTCAAAGAATTACAAAATTAATTACTAATTTAATTGTTAGTTAGAAGCAATGCGAAAGATTAAATTAGAAATATCAGGAATAGCATACAGTCAAACTCAGTCAGGATCATATGTATTAACATTATCTGAGCTTGGTGGAACACGCAAACTTCCTATTGTTATTGGTGGCTTTGAGGCTCAGGCAATAGCGGTAGAATTAGAAAAAATGGTGCCAAATCGACCACTTACGCATGATTTAATTAAAACTTTTTGTACTTCTTATGGAGTGATCGTTCGAGAAATACTAATTTATCAATTCAAAGAAGGGGTGTTTTATTCTAAAATTATATGTGAAAAAGAAAAACAAATTACTGAAATCGATTCCAGGACATCTGATGCAATTGCTGTAGGAGTTCGTTTTGATGCCCCAATTTATACTTTAGCAACTATTCTTAACGATGTTAGTGGAACTGAAAGCAACTCGGAAGAATTGCAAGAGGAATTTGATTTTCAACCTTCTATAGAAGATAACGATGATTATCATTCCGCAGAACTTGAAGACCTTCAAGAGCAATTAAAAGATGCTATTTTAAATGAAGACTACGAACGTGCATCAAAATTACGTGACGAAATTAAAAAAAGATCGTAATTTACCTCTATGACTATAAAGAACCGTTTAATTTTAATGAATTTCCTTCAATTTTTTATTTGGGGAGCATGGTTAATTACAGTTGCAAATTATTGGTTTGAAACCAAAAAATGGGATGCTGCTGATTTTGGCGCTATTTTCAGTACGCTTGGTCTATCCTCATTATTTATGCCAACATTAATGGGTATTGTTGCAGATAGATGGATGAATGCAGAAAAGCTCTACGGGCTGCTTCATTTACTTGGAGGTGCTACTTTATTTTTTATTCCACAAGTTACGACACCAGGCTCGTTTTTTTGGTTAATATTTTTAGCAATGATTTTTTACATGCCAACAATTGCACTTTCAAATTCAATAGCTTATACTGTTTTAAAAAATCATAAATATGATGTTGTTAAAGATTTTCCGCCTATTCGGGTTTGGGGAACTATCGGTTTTATTGCCGCAATGTGGGTTACGAATCTTTCAGGAAATAAAGCGCTTGAAGGACAATTTTATTTAGCGAGTATCTCAGCACTTATTTTAGCTGTTTATTCAATAATTATGATTCCAAAGTGCCCGCCAAACTCGATAAGAGAAGAGAAAAAATCATTACTTAGCACTCTGGGGCTTGACGCGTTTAAGCTTTTTTTAAATCCAAAAATGGCACTATTTTTTCTCTTTTCAATGTTTCTTGGTGCTTCACTTCAGTTAACAAATATGTATGGAGATGTTTTTATTTCTGATTTTAAAAATATACCTGCGTATGCTAATTTATGGGTAGTCGAGCATTCAACAATAATTATGTCTATATCGCAAATTTCTGAAACTATTTTTATCCTAGCAATACCCTTCTTTCTTCGAAATTTTGGGATTAAAAAAGTAATGCTCATAAGTATGGCTGCTTGGGTACTGCGTTTTGGACTTTTTGCTTACGGAAATCCAGCAGATGGCTTATGGATGATTATTGTTTCTTGCATTGTTTATGGTATGGCCTTTGATTTTTTCAATATTTCAGGATCTTTATTTGTTGAGACGACAACGGATGCAAAAACTCGCTCGAGTGCACAAGGATTATTTATGATGATGACCAACGGCTTTGGAGCTGTTTTAGGAAGTTATTTAAGTGGTTTGATGATAACTGCATATTTTACAGGGGGAAATGATCAGAAAGATTGGTATTCTATATGGTTGAGTTTTGCCATCTATTCATTAGTAATCCTTATCCTATTTGCTCTATTTTTTAAACACAAGCATAATAAAGACGACCTCAAAAATTTCAAGCATTAAAAAAATTTATAACCTATTTTTTATAATTAACAATGATTAACTACAATCCTAAAGATTGGATCAACTTAATTTTCTCGTTAAATAAAAGTGATACAATTCGAATGTTATGGAAACAATTGCTTTTTATTGCAACGCTTGCTACCGCTATAATTCTTGCACTTCATACTTTAACTGAAGAACATCAAAAAATTCTACAAAGCTATACCAAAGAGTTAACGGCTATTTACTCATTAATTGGTTTTGTGATGTCCTTATTGCTTTTATTTAGAACAAACAGTGCTTACGATCGCTGGTGGGAAGGGAGGAAATTGTGGGGGGCGATTGTGAACGATTGCCGAAGTGCATATTTGAAACTTGATACAAGATTAACAAATAAAGAAGACAAAAATGAATTAGCCAGATTGCTAACGCTTTTTGTGTTTAATGCTAAGAATAATTTGAGGGCAAATAATAAAAATATTACTTTCGAAAACTTTGAAAATCAAAATAAAGATAATAGTCCATTACTTGTAATGAAACATATTTATGCTAAGCTAAAAAAACTTGAAAAGGAAGGTCAGTTATCACCAAATGATCTCATTCAAATAGATGTTAACTTGAATAGTCTAATTGCTTCTTTAGGTGCTTGTCAACGTATAAAAAACACCCCGATTCCTTATTCATATAGCATATTTATTAAAAAATTTATCTTCATTTATGTTGTTACATTACCGATAGTATTTTTTCATTTTGATTTTTGGGCAATTCTAATAACGACTTTTGTTTTTTATGCTTTAGTAAGCATGGAGGTTTTAGCAGAAGAAATTGAAAATCCTTTTGGTTATGATGAAAACGATTTACCACTTGATCAAATTTGCCAACTAATTGAAAACGACATAAAAAATATTTCGGATAATTAATTTTTTTCTAAATAACTATTTTCTGAAGAACTTAGCTTGTGAACTTGTAACCAACTCCTCTAATTGAATGGAAAAAGCGAGGATTACGAGCATCTTTTTCAAAGATTTTCCGGAAAACTAGAATGTAGTTGTCAATTGTTCTTGCAGTTGTGAAAGAATCCGTTCCCCAAATCCTGTCTAATATCTCATCTCTAGCAACTACACTCCCCTCTTTTTCTCTAAATAGTTCTAGTAATTCAATTTCTCTTTTTGAGAATACATGCAAACATTTACCTTCTTGATTACAAACTTCAAAAGTATTAAAATCAACTTTTAATACTCCAATTAATAGAAAGTGTTCTTTAGTTTTATTCTCTTTTTTTGTGAGTATTTTAACTTTTAGAATTAATTCTTCTAAATCAAATGGTTTAGGTAAATAATCATTTGCCCCCATTTTTAATCCATCAATTCTGTCTTGTGTCGTTCCTTTTGCTGAGAGAAATAATACCGGAACTGAACTGTTTTTTCTAATTATTTTGCATAAATCTAAGCCGCTTACCTTAGGCAACATTACATCTAAAATAATTAAATCATAATCTATTTTTTTTGTAAACTGGTCTTTTGCTTTGC
>SYKJ01000042.1 GCA_005798205.1 Bacteroidota bacterium
ATCAGTTGAGGATATAGTAGCTTTCTTTGGTGCTTTTGCTGTTTTTACAGTTGCACTTTTTGTAGTACTAGAACTCTGTCGATCTTCTCCCTCTTCAAATGTACGTGTATGAGAAACAACTATTTTCTTAGCGTCTTTATTAAATTCAATAACTAAAAAGTTAAGAACCTCATCAACTTTGGCATTTTGGCCATCTTCTTTTCTTAAATGTTTTGCTGGACATATACCTTCAACGCCGTATGGTAAAGAGACAATTCCTGATTTGTCTTTCATATCGATAATTGTACCGCTATGGACTGAACCATCTGCAAAAGTAGACTCAAAAATATCCCATGGATTTTCCTCTAGTTGTTTATGTCCAAGAGAAATTCTTCGATTTTCACGATCAATTTCAAGAACTACAACTTCAATTCCATCTCCAACTTTACAGAATTCTGAAGGATGTTTAATTTTCTTTTGCCAAGATAAATCTGAAATGTGAATCAATCCATCTACTCCTTCCACTAATTCAACAAACACTCCAAAGTTCGTGAAATTTCTGACTTTTGCAGTATGCTTAGATGAAACGGGATAAGCAGTTTCTATATCATTCCATGGATCTGGCATAGATTGTTTAATGCCTAATGACATTTTGCGATCTTCACGGTCTAAAGTCAAAATAACAGCTTCAACTGTATCTCCGATATTCATAAAATCTTGTGCAGAGCGTAAATGCTGCGACCAACTCATTTCTGAAACGTGAATCAATCCCTCTATGCCTGTTGCTAATTCAATGAAAGCACCATAATCAGCAATTACAACTACTTTTCCACTTACTTTGTCACCAACATTTAAATTAGCATCTAAAGCATCCCATGGATGAGGCTGTAACTGTTTTAATCCAAGAGCAATTCTTTTTTTATCATCGTCAAAATCTAAAATTACAACATTGATTTTTTGATCTAATTCTAACATTTCTTCTGGGTGAGTTACACGACCCCAAGATAAATCTGTTATATGAATTAAGCCGTCAATACCACCTAGATCAATAAATACACCGTATGAAGTAATATTTTTAACAACACCCTCTAAAACTTGTCCTTTTTCAAGACCAGAGATAATAACTTTCTTTTGCTCCTCTAATTCTGCTTCTATCAATGCTTTATGTGAGACAACAACGTTCCTGAATTCTTCATTGATTTTTACAACTTTGAATTCCATATTTTTTCCAACATAAACATCGTAATCTCGAATAGGTTTTACATCAATTTGAGAGCCAGGTAAAAATGCTTCAATTCCAAAAACATCAACTATGAGCCCACCTTTCGTTCTACACTTAACAAAACCAGTAATGATTTCTCCCGTTCTTAGAACGTCGTTTACTCGTAGCCATGCGCTGTGCATTCTTGCAGTTCTATGAGAAACAATCAGCTGGCCGGTTTTATCTTCACGGCATTCAACATATACGTCAACTACATCCCCAATTTTTAATTCTGGATTGTACCGAAATTCATTTGCTGCAACAACACCTTCAGATTTGTATCCGATGTTGATAATTACTTCTTTTTTAGTGATAAATGCAACAGTACCTTGGATGACTTCTCTTTCGTTAATTGAAGTTAAGGTTTTTTCATAGAGATCAGATAATTCTGATCGTTGTATTTGATTGTATCCGTCTAATTGTAACGCTTCCCAATCAAAATCTGCAGTTCCCTGCGGGTTAATAGTTTCTGCCATTTGGCTTGTAAGTTTTGTATTTCAAACGGCTCTACACGCTTGAAAGTAGGTTAATAAAAAGGTCTTTTGTAGAGAATTGACCTATAATTAAGGGGTGCAAATGTACAATTTTATTTTTAACTAAAAAAGGAATTATGAATGATTGCAAAAGTTATGTTTAAAAAAAGAGTAATACATAATTCTAAAATCAATTTGTGACTCTCTTTTTTTTAAATTTGTAAATTATGAAATATGCTGCAATTGATATTGGTACAAACGCTGCCCGACTTTTAATTGGTGAGCTCATTATAAATAATGAGAATTGCTCGATTAAAAAGACAAGCTATCTTCGAATCCCCCTAAGATTAGGAGATGATGTATTTGAAGATGGAAAGATTTCTAACAAAAAGCTTAAAATGTTTATTAAAACAATTTCTGTTTTCTCATTACTATCTGAAATTTACGGTGTAACTTCAATTCGTGCAGTAGCAACATCTGCTATGCGAATTGCTGAAAATAGCAAAAGTGTTATTGACGAAATAAACAACGAAACTGGCATAAAGATTGAGGTTATTTCTGGAGACGAAGAAGCTAGATTAATTTTAGCAGGATTTTCTTTTTTGAATATCCCCAAAAATACAGGTTTTATCGTTATAGATGTTGGAGGTGGAAGTACAGAAATTAGCATTTTTGAAAATGGTATTCGAGTTAGCTCAAAATCATTTGAACTCGGGACAATTCGGATATTAAAAGAAAAAACAAATCTTGGAATTTGGGATGAATTAAATGGCTGGATTAAAAAAAATGTAGATTTTAAAGAAGATCATTTACTATTTGGAACGGGAGGAAATATTCAAAAAGCACATGATATCATAACAAAAAAGACAGATAGGCCAATTTCTCTATCAGAGCTGAAAACATTTAGGGATCAGTTAATTCCATTATCTATAAATCAACGAATTACACGTTTTCCATTAAAAGAAGATCGTGCAGATGTAATTGTTCCTGCTTTGGATATTTTTATTTTTATCATGAATGAATTAAATAGTAGTACCTTACAGGTTCCAAATATTGGACTTTCCGACGGAATGATTTTTGACATGCACAAAGCACAATAAATTAAAATAGTGAAACAAAAACCTTCAATCCCCAAAGGAACACGTGATTTTTTACCACAAGATGTGGTAAAAAGAAACTATATTTTTGAAACTATTAAGTCGGTTTTCAAAATTTACGGTTATTTGCCGATTGAAACTCCAAGTTTTGAGTTGTCTTCAACTTTGATGGGAAAATACGGCGAGGAAGGTGACCGCTTAATTTTTCGTATTTTGAATTCTGGAGAGAAAATGAAACGAGCAGACCTCACCGCTCTTCAGGAAGATAATCTTCCGCGCTTTGCAAGTTCATTATCTGAAAAAGCCCTTCGTTACGATTTAACTGTTCCATTTGCTCGCTTTGTTGTTCAACATCAAAATGAATTAACTTTTCCTTTCAAGCGCTATCAAATACAAGCAGTTTGGCGTGCAGATAGACCTCAACATGGGCGATACCAAGAATTTTTTCAATGTGATGCTGATGTTGTTGGTAGCGATTCACTTCTTTGTGAGTTAGAATTAATTCAACTATTTGACGCTGTTCTTAGTCGCTTGAAATTACCGGGGTTTACGATAAAAATAAACAATCGCAAACTGCTTTCAGGAATCGTAGAATTAATAGGAGAAAGTGAAAAATTAGTTGATATCGTGGTTGCTATTGACAAGCTGGATAAAATTGGTGTAGAAGGTGTAATTTCTGAATTAGAAAATAAAGGAATCTCAAGCAAAGCGATTGTTGCTATTCAACCTTTATTCGATTTACATGGAACTAATAATGAAAAGTTAGATAAAATTGCGGCATTTCTTTCTGAATCTAAAATTGGCTTAAAAGGAGTTGAGGAGTTGAGAAGTATCTTTTCACTACTCGATAAAATTGGATTTAATCATGAAAAAATTGAATTCGATATTACATTAGCCAGAGGTTTAAATTATTATACAGGTGCAATTTTTGAGGTTGTTGCTCACGATGTTAAAATGGGAAGTATTTGTGGAGGTGGTCGCTACGATGATTTGACTGGACTTTTTGGCTTAAAGGATTTATCAGGAGTTGGAATTTCCTTTGGTGCCGATCGGATTTATGATATTCTGAACGAATTGAATTTATTTCCCGAGCATTTAAGTGAAGGACTAAAGGTTTTGTTTGTGAATTTTGGAGAAAAAGAAGCTGAGGAGGCATTGAAATTAGCTCTTGCACTTAGATCAAACTTTATTGATTGTGAGGTGTATCCATCCTCTGTTAAAATGCAAAAACAATTAAAATATGCAAATGAACGAGGCGTGAAATTTGTAGCAATAATTGGTGAGGAGGAATTAAAACAAAATAAGATTATTGTAAAAACAATGAGTTCAGGTGAACAAATATTGATGGATTATTCGTCATTTATTAATTTTTTAAAGCAAAATTAAAATGAAAAAAATAGGCATATTTTTTGTCTTTTCTCTACTCTTAATGAGTTGCAAAAGTAAAAAGGGAGAATGGACTAACTCAGATAAAGACAAAGCGCGAGATGAAGTGAAAAAATTAAGTTCATCTTTAGAAATTTTAGGTAAAAACAAAGAAAAATGTTTTGATTGTTATATAAATGAATTAGAAAAAAAATATGAAAATAGTGATAGTGCTATGAATGATGAAAGTGGACGCGATCTAATATTAATAGATTGTGCCATAAAATACTTGCATTAGTAAATCAGTTGTGATTTGGGTTGTAAAGCATCTCTAAATGTGGAATTCCGTCTTCTAAGTATTCTTTTCCCGTAGAAATAAATTCGTGAGCCATGTAAAAAGATTCCAAATGTTTTTGTGCAGAAATACGAATTGGGACTTGACCAAATTCTTCTTTAGAAAACTTCAAACATTGCTTCATGAGTAAATGGCCATTTCCATTTCCTCTAAGCTTTTCCGTCATTACAACTCTTCCGATTGAAATCTCATTGTATGAAAGCCCAGGAGGAACAATTCGCGCAGTTGCAACAATATCACCTACTCCTGTTCGACAAATAACATGATAACATTTTTTGTCTTTCCCGTCTAATTCCATGTAGGGACAATTTTGCTCTACTACAAAAACTTTTATGCGAAGCGCAATAATATCATGAAACTCTGAAGTGCTGAGTTCTGAAAAAATTTTGAACTGAAATTGAAGTTTCATGTCACAAAAATACAAACTTTAATTTCAAATCGATTTAAAACTAGAATTGGAACAATGACCCATCGGAAAAAAAATTTAAGGAGACTCAACTATCTATTATTATAGAAATTAAAGTCATTTGAATTAACTATTTTAGCAAAAGACTTCACATACAAAAAAATTACAATATTAACTGTGAGTAGTTTAAAGAAAATAAATCATTAAACTGCAGTTTTTTGATTTATTAAATAAAAAAAGCCACAATAAAGTGGCTTTCTTTTTTTATGATATAGTTTAAATTATTAGTTCTTAATAATTCGTTCAATATGAATTGTATTATCTAAAGTGATTTTGAATGTATAGACTCCAGGAACAAATGTACTCAAGTCTA
>SYKJ01000043.1 GCA_005798205.1 Bacteroidota bacterium
AAGAATATAATTTTTGTTGTAAACAGCAATTTTTTTAATTGCATTTGAAATAAAAACAATGCTATGCTTTATTAAAATTTCTCTTTTAGAGTTTTGAATTTGATTTAACATTGAGAATTTTATGGTGATAGATTATTGCATATTTTCCCTAAAAATAGACTTAATTTAATTAATCCAAAAATTAGATTAAAATATAATTCAAAAAAAAAGGCCATCTAGAAAGACAGCCTTTTTTAATACAACTCTTTAGTTTATTGTATAATTAACCTTTTTGTGATATTTTGACCATTCACCTCAATTGAGCATAGGTAAAGACCTTCGATTAAATTAAGTATGTTAAGTTGAACTTGATTCGAAGAAAGATTTGTTTCTTCTTTCACCAACTTTCCAGCAGTCGTATACATTTTGATGGAATTAATTATTCCATTTTCTGAAACTATCGTAATATTTTGGCTTGCTGGATTAGGAAACAACTGAACACTTGATTCAAGATTTGCTAATTCAATTACATCAGCTTGTCCATCTAAGTTTGTAGCACGAACAATTCTTCTACAGAAATAACCCAATGTAGAATCTATGTATGACATAGATTTTGCCATACTCATATCCGGATTTTGAGCAATACTTGAATTATGAGCTGCTGTTCCTTGCGCAGCTGGTAAACCCATTGCTAATGCAATATTAACAGTTGTAGTTGAATCCCAAAAATCCCATGGAGAAGCTTCAAAAGGATTTCCCGTAATGAAAGGAAATACATTATCAACTGCTGCGCCAATTACTGTACCGCCAATATCAGACATTCCAACTGCTGTTGCTGATGCAGCTGATGCAGCTAAAGTATAAGGATCGTTACCTGCATTAACTGGATCTAGGATTGAATTGTTTCCAAGTAAATTTGCTTTTTTCATAACATCGTAGCTTCCGCTGATATCTGTTGTTACCACGCCAATTGATGCAATTGCTACATCTCCAGTGGTGTATGTTGCCACAGGATCAGTTGGACAATGAACTGCGCACATTGGGACATCTCCAGCTTCTAGCCAGATCAAATCTCCCATTCCGCCTCCCATACTACAAACCATGTGAATATCGTTTGAGTAACCTAGATTACTTTCCATATTACCAACTCCAGGTGTTGAGTTGCCGCCATAACCGTCCCAGTCGCCAACAACGGCTGTATCAATTAAAGGCATAGCATTTGCGTCTAAGAATTTTGGCAATTGTATTTCTGATAATTTGTCTACCGTTGCATAGCCAAGAGCAATCCATCCTCCAGAACCTTGTCCACAAAGGATAATACGAGAGGTGTCGATGCCCCACTGATTTCCATTTTCGTAGTCTTTTCTAAAGAAACGAACAGCACTTTTAGTATCTTGAATGGCTCTGTAAACTGCCTTCATTAGACTTGCAGCTCGGTCTGCTTGTGTTGGTGCCATTGGATTCCATCCAAGACGGTATTCTAAGTTTGCTACTGCGTATCCTCTTTTTGCATAACTTTGGCAAATTTGCGAAGTAGCAAAATCGAAGCGAGATCCAGTTGGATTTCCGTTGTAGATAATTGGTAAAAATGTTCCTGTGTGAAGCATGATAATTAGTGGTCTTTCCTCTAAAGTATCTCCAGCTGGCTCATATAAATCAAAAACTAAAGCCGGCGCCTGTGGGATTGCACCTGTTGGCACATATGGAAATCCGGCAGATGCAGCAATTACAGACAGGTTAGTGCTGTAAACATTGTTACTATCAACGGTTATGTTTGTGAAAACTTCGTCAATGTATCGTTCCTGTTGAGAAAATACGGATCCAAAAATTACACTACTAAAAATAAAGGGTAAAAGTCTTTTTTTCATAATCAATGTTTTAGGGGTTTAAATTATTTGTAAAAATACGTATTTTTAATAAACTGACATCTCATTTCTGGTTTTGTATATCCAAAGAGAGTGAAGCATAAATCATTCTGCCTACAAATGGTCCACCATATACTTGAAGAACTTCGTTATTCAAAAGGTTTGATGCACCTATTTTAATAGTTACTTTCTCTTTTAAAATCAACTTATTCACCTGAGCATCTAGCAAGCCATAGCTTGGCACATTTCCTGTAAATTGAGGGGAACCCTCAGAAAGAAAACCTTGAATCCACTTATAATTGATATTAAAACCAAAGCCGGTAAATTTCTTTTTCCAGTATGATATTGTAATATCTCTTCCTTGGAATCCAAGATTAAATTTATTTTCAGGCGTATTGTAGGCAGGAATAATTGGATCATTTGATTTTTTTGTCAACGCATTCCAAGAATAATTTCCGTTGAGTGCATAATGATTGCCGATATAATAATTCACTCCCAGTGATATACCTTGTGTGGTAATTTTTTCTTGAGAATTTGTGGCTATGCGGTAAACATCATTAAAAAAAAGAGTGCCATTTGGAGAAACAGTAAGGTCAACTCCGTTTACAAATCCAATAAAGTTGGAATAAGAATTGAAATAATAATTAAAATCTAAAAATAAGGAATTGAAAAATGAGCCTTTGTATCCAAATTCAATAGATTTTACTTTTTCTGGAGCAATTGGATCTAAATTGAAGTATTCTAAAGTGTCGATGTTTGGATTTATTGTTGCATAGCAATTTCTTATGGATTCAATTGTCACCAAGTTATCGTATCCACTAATGTTACCAACTAATTTAGCTCTACCAACATTGTAATACATATACTGGTTTAATAAGGTTGGATTTCGTATCGCTGAGGTTACAGTTGCTCGAAGAGCGTACTTTTTTGTTGGTTGCCAAATTAGCGTAGCAGCAGGAGAGGGAAGGTAAGCAAAATTTTGATTTTTATCTACCCTCATACTCGCTTTTACAATCCATTTTTCATCAGCAAATTGTTTTTCTATGCCAGCATAAAGTCCAAATTCCTTATTCAATATTGTTCTTCCATTTGTATCGCTAAAAAGTGAGCCACCTGAGCGAGGATTGTATATTCTCCCATTTCCACCTAAGGTAATTTTAGCAAATTTAGTATCAACAATTTTCTCTGCGTGTAAGTGGTAGAGTGCTGATTTGTCTACAATTCGTGAGCCACCCTCTAAAAAAGAGGTTTTAGTTGTAATATCAGCAAGTAGTGAGTCAAATCGTTGCGTTCCTGGCTCAAAATAATCAGACATTTCTAAATTACTATATTCACTATTTGCAAATGCACTTGCTTCAGCGTGCCAAACAAACATGGAGTCTTGGTTTGCAGCAATAACATTGTTTATAGCGTTGTAATCAGCTGGAACACCAACAGTTGGAGTCCATTGAATATTGGGGTCAAGTGCTCTAACACGATCAGTAACTTGATTAGACCAATACTGGCGGTATCTATTATTCCAATCTTCATCACTTGCTGCAGCATCTTGCAATAAAAATGCAGTAAGTACGGCATCATAAGAATTTCCGGCATCCTCATGAGTTGCATAAGCACGAATAAAAAAGTCATTTTTTTTCTGAATCTCAATTCGATTTTGGAAGAAGAGAATGTCTTTTAAGCTAAAGCGATTATCACCCTGGTAAACGGTAGTTCCTGTTCCAAAGTTTGAAGCTACAATAAGTTCAAGCTCAGGTTGAAGCATAAAATGAAAAGCCGCTGCAGTTTTCAAATTTTCAGTTTTGTAATCAACAATATCTTTTTCCCAGTAACCCGTTCTATGCCAGCGCCTCAATCCTGGGGTTTGCCAAACTGCACTTGGATCCAATGCATTATTTATTGTCGGAGATAAATTCTCATCACCATAACGATTTACCGCATCATAGCCTCCCGGATTATTTTCATCCGTATCCAATCCCTCTACTGAATTGGCATTAGTTGCCTCCCAATCATTGGCTCTCATATAAGATACGTTGAATTTAAAAGCAAAAATATCTCGACCGGTGTTAAATTGAAAAGCTTTAGCATAGCGAACAGCGTATTCATTTAGTAGCCTTTCTCCACCTTTTATACATGCACTAAATCCTTGAAATTTAAATGGGCTTTTTGTCTGCATACTAATTACACCATTAAAGGCATTTGGGCCATAAAATGCAGAACTTGCTCCAGAAACGATATCTACAAGTAGTAGGTCTAATTCAGAAGCACCTAAAAAATTCCCCAACGCAAAATTAAGCCCAGGCGAAGCATTGTCTACGCCATCAATAATTTGAAGCGTTCGCACTGGTGATGTTGAATTGAAACCCCTCGTGTTAACGACTTTGAATCCAATACTGGCAGAAGTCAAATCGACACCTTTCATATGACTTAAACCATCATAAAAATCTAAAGCTGGAGTTGCTTTTATTTCATTCAAAGACATTGTTTCAACAGTTAATGCAGATTCTTTTTCTTTTTCACTTGCAAAACCACGAACATTTATTGTGCTTAGCTTTAAGTCAGTATTGGATTTCATTTTTAATACTAACTGAGGATTGGGACTTGTTAAAAGTGTTTCAAGCTCGTCGTAGCCGAGGTTTGAGCTGATTAAAACAATTGGGTATTCGGTATTCAATGAAATTGTGAAAGATCCTTTTTGATCGCTGATGGCACCAACATTTTGATTTTTCACTTTAATTTTAACATTTTCTAAGGGATTTCCTGTGAATTCGTCAACTACAATTCCGGAAATTTTTGTTTGTGCTGAGAGCCATGAGCACCATGAGTTAAGAAATAAAATTAAAACTGCTATAAGTTTTCTAATTTTTCTCATATTAAATCATTTACAATTTAACCTATATTAATTGGGTTCATTGTAGAGTCAAATTTAATAAAATAATGATTTCTAGACTCCTTGAATATAAATTAATATAAATAGTCAAGAGGGAAGTTAGACTAATGAAATAAAACGAATAGAAAATGGTATCTCTAAGTATGATTAGTTTTAATCTTCTGAGCCCTTAACGGGCACAAGTATTCTTCCGCAATGTTCACAAACAATAATTTTCTTCTTCATTACGATGTCTAATTGTCTTTGTGCTGGTATTTTATTAAAACATCCACCGCAAGAACCTCTTAGAACTTGTACAACTGCTAAACCATTTTTTGCATTTTCTCTTAGACGAGCGTATGCAAATACCAAGCGTTCTTCTATATTCTTTTTTGCATCTAATGAGGATTTTAAAAGACGGTCTTCATCAATTTTAGTCTCATTTATAATTGCATCTAACTCAACAGTCTTAGTATTTAGGTCCTCTTGTTTTATATTGAAACGCTCAGTTGCTTCTGCTAAAATTTCTTTTTTTCCTTCAATTTTGAATTTTGATTCTTTGGATTTTTTTTCATTCAATTTAATCTCCAATTCTTGAAATTCTATTTCTTTAGAGAGAGATTCAAATTCACGATTATTTCTAACATTATTTTGTTGCTCCTTGTATTTTGCGATAGCAGTTTCAGAATCCTTTGACCCTTGCTTGCGATCAGAAATATCAGTTTCTAACTCGTTTATTTCGTCGTTTATTTTTGTAATCCTAGTTGTTAATCCAAGAACTTCATCCTCTAAATCTTGAACCTCAAGAGGTAATTCCCCGCGAATTGTTCTGATTTGATCAATCTCTGTATCAACTTGCTGAAGTTTCAAAAGCAAGTCAAGTTTTTCGCTGATAGTAAGCTCTTTCTTTTTAGTTGCAGTTGCTGCCATATTCTAAAAGTAGTTTATTGGATTTGTATTTAATTCTGTTAAATGGACGACAAAGTTAGTAAATTTTTCTTTAATTCTATCTGCAATTAAATTAGTTGTAAATTGTTCGCTTTCGTAGTGCCCGATATCAGCAATAACAATTTGATTATCAGCATCAAAAAAATTATGGTACTTGAAATCTCCAGTAATAAAAATAGATGCTTTTTCTTTTATGGCCTCATCTAGTAAGAAACTTCCAGATCCACCGCAAAGGGCTATTTTTTTGATGGATTTATTGAGCAAATTGGTATGCCGAATACTTTCGCTTTTAAATATTGTTTTCAAATGCAATAAAAATTCCTTTTCGCTCATTTCGTTTTCCAATTCACCTAATAATCCTGCCCCTTCATTTTGATTCTCATTCACAATTTGAATTAGATCATATGGAATTTCTTCGTAAGGATGTGAATTTCTCAGGGCATTCAAAACAGCATTTAATTTTGATAAGGGCACCAAGTATTCCACTTTGTATTCATTTTGGGATGTGCGTTCGCCTCTTTTACCAATTACTGGATTCGCCTCTTCATTTCCTTTGAATGTACCAGTTCCTTCAACGCGAAAATGACATTCTGAGTACTTGCCAATTGATCCCGCTCCCGCATTGAACAACGCCTTGTCGACATTTTCAAGAGCATCTGTTGGAAGATAAACTTGTAACTTATATAATTCCCCTTTTTTAGGTTTTAGAATTCTACAGTTTTTTAAACCAATCCTTTTTGCCATTTCAGCATTTACACCGTGTTGGTGATTATCTAAATTTGTATGTATGGCATAAAGTGCAATGTTATTTTGAATGCAGCGAATTATAACGCGTTCAACATAGGTTTTTCCTGTTAAACTTTTCAAACCTGAAAAAATGATAGGATGATGCGCAATAATTAAATTTGCTCCCTTTTTAATTGCTTCGTCCACAATTTCTTCTGTGCTGTCTAGACAAACCAATACGCTTTCAAGCTCCATGTTTTTATCCCCAACAAGCAGGCCAGAATTATCGTATGACTCCTGAAGACTCAAAGGGAAAAGATGTTCTAGGTAATCCGTAATCTCTTTTAATTTCATTTTATAATGTTCGTGTTAAACCGAAACCGAATCCAAATCCTCTAGCACGATGAATGTAATCGGCTGTTTTTAAATACGTATTACTCAATTGTTTTCGATATTGCATCGATAACTTAATACCATAATATTTACTCATTGCCAATTCAATGCCAGCTGATGAAATCAGAGATAGTGCAAAAGAGTTACAGTCATCACTAATTTTAATTGTTTCAGAATACTTTGTATTTACCTCATTGGTCCATTGTTGATTCTTTCTGTAAGATTGCAATAGTTGTGGTTGCAAGCCCAAAGCCAAAAAGTATTTTAATACATTACCTCCTTGGATTTTCAATTGTAAAGGCATTGAAATATAGGAATAGGTAGTTTGATATGAAAAAGAGCTATCATTTTCGGAAGATTGCCAAGTATATTCCTCACCATTTCTTAAAAAGGTCATTCCGCCATCGAAATAAATGAATTTTTGGATTGGCAAACTTATTCCCAAAGTAAAATTCCAATGATTTGCTTCAGTTTCAAATTCTCTTTCTCCAAGTGGTTTTGCTAAAAAATCAGAATTTACTAGTAAATCACGACCGGTTTTTAATCTTCCAGCTTCGAGATAGAATGTCGTTTGGGGTATGATTTTAATTTTTGTTGCTGGTTCATCCTTAGCACCCACAATTTGAGAATTAGCTTGAGAAAAGTTAAAGATTAAAAGAACAAAAAATATTTTTTTCATCGAATTCAAATTTACAAAATTAGGCGTGATAATTTCTTAATTATGCTATCTTATTTAAAAATACAATAGATTGAACAATTAAATAAATAGTTTTTTTACTTAGGTTTAGTTAATTTCGCAACACATTTAAAAAGTATGAATAAACTTTTCTCTCTCTTTTGCTTCCTTCTCATTTCAAATCTAATTTCTGCACAGGATTTTACAATTAGAGGATTTATTTACGATAAGTCTAATGGAGAAGCTATGGCTTATGAAAAAGTAAAGTTGCTCGGCAAAGATAGTAGTATACTAGCAGGAGCCCTATCCGATATTAATGGTTTTTTTTCCATACCAAAGTTAGCTTTGGGAAACTATATTCTTAAAATTGATAATTCAAAATACGAGTTAGAATTCGTAAATATTTCGATGACCAATAAAAGCAAAATTTACGATGTCAAGTTTGAATTAATCAAAAAAGATAACATAAAGGAATTCGATGAGGTTAAAGTAAGTGCTGAAAGTAAAACCAAGCGAACACAAGTCGGAATTTCAGAGTTAAAATTAGATCAAAAAGGCTTGGAAAGAATTCCAAGTTATGGTGCAGAAAATGACATTGTTGGAGCTTTTAGTGTTACACCAGGTGTTGTTACAACAGGAGATCAAGGTGGGCAATTGTATGTTCGTGGAGGAACACCGATTCAAAATAAAATTCTTTTAGATGGAATGACGATCTACAATCCCTTTCATTCAATTGGATTTTTCTCAATTTTTGAAACAGAACTCATAAAAAATGTTGACATCTACACGGGTGGTTTTGAATCTAAGTATGGCGGGAGAATCTCCTCCGTTATGGATATTACCTACAAAGATGGTAATCGGCAGAAATTTGCAGGAAAAATATCTACATCACCCTTCTTAGCAAAAATGGTTTTAGAAGGCCCAATTGGCAAAGCAAAAGATAATAAATTAAGTTCGGGGTCCTATTTATTTTCTGCAAAACACAGCTTGTTGGATTATACATCAAGAGAACTTTATCCAAGAGTAAACGATGGAAATGGACTACCCTTTAATTTTACAGATTTGTATGGTAAAGTAACTTTTTCAGGAGATGGAGGCTCAAAATTCAGTGCTTTTGCATTTCACAATCAAGATAGTGTAGATTACGATGTGGCTGATTTAAACTGGTTGGCAACTGGAGGTGGTATTAATTTTCTAATGGTTCCGAGTGGTTCCCCAATTTTCATTCGTGGTCATGTAAATGGTAGTTCTTTTAAAACCTCTTTTTCTGAAGCTTCGTTAGAACCAAGATTTTCAAGTATTGGCGGTTTTGACCTTGGCTTTGATTTTACTTATTTTTTGAAAGATGAAGGAGAAATGAACTATGGTTTTAATTTAAATGGATTCAATACAAATTTTGTTACTTACAATGAAATACAACGCAAAATACAA
>SYKJ01000044.1 GCA_005798205.1 Bacteroidota bacterium
CTCCGATTAGCCCGGTAGTTCCCTTATCGCCTTTTTTGGTATAAATCTTCATATTTTTGAATTCAAGTTAATTTTTGCAATCCTATTTCTAAATTTACAGTGTCTTCATCTAAAATAATTAGAATTTTCTGCAACACTCCGTCTACAACTGAATCAGGACAAGAGGCACCTGAAGTTACGATAACATTTATTGTATTTTTTTCAGGTAGAAAAAAATCTTTTTTTATGAGTTCCTGTTTATGAATATCATAACATAGAATTTCATTTTTAGAATGAATTGCTACTTCATTTGTTATAAAAAAAGTAGGAAACTTTGTTTCCAACAATTCTACTAGGTGAGTTGTGTTCGAACTATTATGTCCGCCGATAACAATTGCAATATCTGCATCTTTTTCCATCAATCCATAGGTCGCAGATTGATTGTCGTTTGTTGCATAACAGAGTGTATCTCGTGTATCGGCAATGTGAGATTTAATTTCTTCTTCCCCGTATTTTTTTACCATAACATCTCTTAAGAAGTCAGTGATTGCTTGAGTATCGCTTGCTAGCATTGTTGTTTGATTAATGACACCAATTTTTTCGAGGTGTTTAAGAGGGTCAAATCCCGCTGAAATTTTATCGCTGAAATAGTCAAAAAAAGTTTCTGAACTTTTCTCACAATTAATAAATCTGGCCAATTCTTCAGCATCTTTTTTATTTTCAAGAATAATTGTTGGTGCATTCGTTTTGCTGTGTGAAAATGTAGCACGAGTTTCTTCATGGTTTAATTTTCCATGAATAACAATTGTATGTTGAGTTTCTCCAAGTTTCGCTGATCTGTTCCAAACTTTTTCTACAAAAGGGCATGTTGTATTGTAAGTTTCAATATTTACACCAATTTTTTTTAATTGATTTTCTATCTCAACTGTCGTTCCAAATGCAGGGACAATTACGATGTCATCTTTTGTTAAAGATTCAAAGGGAATTAATTGTTTGCCATTTGGATCTTGTAAAAATCGAATCCCTTTAGCAATTAAATCCTCATTTACATTTGGATTGTGAATCATTTCACTTATCAAAAAGATGCATTTATCTGGATTTTCCTCAATTGCTTTGTAGCTTCTCTCTATTGCATTTTCAACACCATAACAAAAACCAAAATGACGAGCGAATATGAAGGTAATTTTCTCTAATTTTAACTCTAACGCACTAAAGTCTTTTTTTCTTGGGTCTTCTAATTTTCGCTTTGCCTTTACCATTGAAATAATAGGAGAACGATAGATATCGGGAACTTGAAACTGCTTCATTAATATTATAAATACTAAAACCTAGAATTAATAACTTTTAAACAAATTTAGTAAATGCTTGTTTGGAAATTAATTTTTTATTTGAATTTCATTAATTTAATTATTACAAATAAGTTGTTAATAAAAAGGTGTGTTAAATAATTAAAATCAGTCTTTCTGATTAATTTTGTTCAATTATTATGACAATCCAAGAACTTATACAATTTAAATACAGTGGCGTTTTAGATCAAACTTTTTCTTATGTTAATGTTACCATACAGGCTGTAGCAGTTTTAATTGGTGGATTGGTGATTTGGCGAGCAATGAGTTCATGGCAACGAAAAAAAAAGCTTGAAAGAAAAAGAAATCCCTTTTTTGAGTCAGCTTTTTCAAAACATTGGCGAAAATAAATTTTATGGAGAACGGGAAAAATGTTGTAATTATTGGAGCTGGATTGGTTGGGTCACTTTGGGCAGTTTACTTATCAAAAGCTGGTTATAAAGTCACTATTTACGAAAGAAGATCGGATATCCGTAAAGCTGAAATTTCAGCTGGAAAATCAATAAATCTTGCTCTTTCAGTTCGCGGCTGGACTGCTCTTGACGCTGTTGGAGTAGGTGACGAGATTAGAAAAATTGCCATTCCAATGTATGGCAGGATAATGCATGATTTAGAAGGCAATTTAACACATCAAGCATATGGAAAAGAGGGGGAAGCGATTTTCTCTGTATCAAGAGGAAAAGTAAATGCCGCTATGATGGATATTGCTGAAAAATTCGGCAATGCAGACATTCATTACAACCATGAATGCTTGAATGTTGATTTAAAAAATGGCATTGCATTTCTCAAAAATTCCTTAACAGATGAGAATTTAGAGGTAAAAGCAGACTTAATTTTCGCCGTTGATGGCGCATTTTCTGCCGTTCGTTACAATTCAATGCAGAAATTAAATCGATTCAATTACAGTCAAAATTACATCGCTGACGGATACAGAGAATTATTATTGCCTGCAAACAACGATGGCTCGTATAAACTTGATAAAAATGCTCTTCATATTTGGCCTAGAGGTCGTTTTATGATGATTGCCCTTGCTAATGAAGACGGTTCATTTACCTGCACACTTTTTATGCCCCATGAAGGTGATAAGTTTGCTTTTGATAAATTAAACTCCAAAGAAGCTGTGAATACTTTTTTTAAAACTGTATTTCCAGATTTTTATGAGATGGTTCCAAATGTTGCTGAGGCATGGGAAGACCATCCTTTATCTAACTTAGCAATTATTCGTTGTTCACCATGGACAAATGGTAAAGTTGCACTGATGGGAGATGCAGCGCATGCTACGGTGCCTTTTTATGGACAAGGAATGAATGCAGGATTTGAGGATTGTACTGTGCTTTCTAATTTAATGAAAAAACACAATGAAAACTGGGAGCTTATTTTTGAGGAATATAGCCGAGAACGGAAGCCAGATGGTGATGCTCTCCAGGATTTATCATTGGATAATTATTATGTGATGCGAGATTACGTCTCTGATCCCGATTTTTTATTACGAAAAAAAATTGAAGCTAAATTCAGTGAACTTTATCCTAAAAAATGGCTTCCTTTATACTCTCAGGTAACTTTTAGTAACATTCGCTATAGTGTGGCTTATCAACAGGGAGAAAAGCAGAATGAAATAATGGATATTGTAATGAAAACCCCAAATATTGAGAAAGAATGGGATTCAGAGGAGGTTATGAACAAGATGAAAGTTTTAAGTAGCGATTTCAATTTTTAATTTACTACTATGAAATATATACCATTGATTTTTTTACTTCCATTTTTTTGTCTCTCTCAAGGAGGGTTTAAGAAAGGTGTAAAAGGAGATGATTACAGAATTGTAACAAAAAATGGCTATCACTTTGCATTTGGCCCAACATATTTGTTATCCTCTAAAACTATTTATGGAGATTTATTAGCAAACTCCGGTTCTCGTGGTAATTTTGAAATTAATCCAAATGGCAAATTTGGAGGTTTTGTAGAATTTGGTTTTTTACAATTTCCATCTTGGAAAGGAATACCAATAAAATTTTTAAGGAAAAGTAGAATAATGGATTATATGGAGTTTGCAGTTGGTATAAGACAACTTTCAGGAACAGAAAAAACGACCATTAACTTTACAGATATTGATAATAATATCACTTCAACTCAGACATCAAGTGGTAATTTTAAAAACAGTCATGTTTATTTCCGAACTTCAATTCACTCTCTCATTTTTGTTGGTAAAAAGAAAATTGATATTACGCGAAAGTATTTTATAGACCAAAGTATTGGGCTCAATTTTGATTATAACTTATTTCCGGGTGATACTTCGTATCCAGATAATTTCAATGTAAATAATTACCCAAGAGATTTTTACAATCCATCAGTTTTACAATTTCATTACAGTCTTTCTTTTGGAATTAGATTGAACCGTGCTTGGATGGTTCTTCCAGGTGTTTCTATGCCACTCATTGGTTTTTATGAATGGAATGGTTTTGGACCAAGAATGAACTGGTTTTCATCGCAATATATTCCAATACAATTACAGTTGAAGTTTATTAAATTATTTGAAAGAGCTCCGAAGTGCAATGCTTACGGCAACACAAATGATATTAAGATAGATCAACAGTATAGAATTGGGAATTAGTTTAGCCATTTTTTTTGAATTTTAGCTTCTAAAACTTTTCTAAATTTCTTTAATGATGAATTACGGTCCGAAATATTACTTAATCGTATTATATCAGAATAAATCATCTCATTATTTCTAAAAAAGATAAATTCAAAACTAATCGATGTAGCTTCATCACGATAAATAGCGTAAATACTTGCTCTATCTAAAATCTCAGATAAGCTAACTTTAGTCTTAATGGCTTTGAACTTCCGATCGTATCCCTTTACATTTACAACTAAATAAGTATCGAATCCTTTTGATTTTAGATTTTGTTGCAGTGAATCATTTGTAAGCATCGTTATGCCTGCTCCTTGCTTTAAGAAATTAAGAGATGGTTGGGCTTTAATTCCAAATTTAGTAAGTATTTCATTCGTGTTTACTTCAATCGCATAACGATCTTCTGGTCTGTCAAATTGGCCAATAATTATAGCATTACTTAACTTAATGTCTTGACAGACACTAAAAAATGATAAAAAGATGAGTATAGAAGTGATCTGTATTTTCAAAATTTGAATATTAAGAGGTTAAAGCAAAAAATAAAACCAAAGATACTGTTTTGCGTTAATTAAATATTGATTTTTATCTCATCAAGCGCCTCGGTGATTATTTTTACTGCAAGGTTCATTTCTTTGTCTGTGATGTTGAGCGGTGGCGACAATCTAAAACTATCAGGTCGAGAAAGAAACCAGAAGCTAATTAACCCTTTTTCCATGCATTTTTCAACTAATTTACTAACTAGTTCTCTCGATTCCATATCAAATGCAAACATTAATCCAATTCTCCTTACGGATTTTATTGCTGGATGTGCTAGTAATTGAGTTTCAATAAATAAACCCGATTTTTCCACTTTATTAAAATCAATTTCAGTTTTAATAACTTCTAAATTAGCCGCAGCTGCCGCACATATTACAGGATGACCGCCGAAAGTTGTTATATGACCAAGCATTGGATTGTGAGAAAAAAGTTCCATGATATCTTTAGAGGAAACAAGAGCTCCTATCGGCATTCCTCCTCCCAATGCTTTTCCTAAAGTTAGAATGTCTGGAATAATACTAAAGTGTTCAAAACCAAACATTTTTCCAGTTCTGCCCATTCCACATTGAATTTCATCAAAAATTAAAAGAGCTCCAGTGTCATGACAACGCTTGCGCAAAAGTGACATAAACTCTTGCGATGGAATTCTAACGCCGGCATCACCTTGAATTGTTTCAATGATAACGCCTGCAGTTTTTTCTGTAATTTTATTTAACTGTTCTATATTATTCCATTCCAAAAAACGAATATCTGGTAATAGTGGGCGATAAGCTTGTTTTTTTGTCTCGTTTCCCGAGATACTTAAACTTCCATTTGTACTTCCGTGATAGGCCCCTGAAAAGGCTACTATTTCTGTTCTTTTAGTTTTTCTTTTTGCGAGTTTAATGGCTGCCTCATTTGCTTCCGTTCCAGAATTTAAAACATAAACGCAATTTAACTCATTAGGAAGTACATCAATTAAAGTTGAACCAAAATTATTCTGAGCATCTTGAACAAATTCACCATAAACCATTACATGTAAATGCTTGTCCAACTGATTTTTTATTGCAGAAATAACTTTTGGATGACAATGCCCTATGTTGTTTACGGCAACTCCTGCAATCATGTCTAGGTATGCTTTCCCGGCTTTATCGTAAATATAAACTCCTTCTGCTCTTTCAACTTCAAGTAAAAATGGTTGTTCATTTGTTTGACCTAAATGATTTAAGAAAAAATCTTTTTCCATTTTTTATTTTCTGAGAAGCTCTAGAATGGGTTTTCCGGTCATTGCACCAGAACGTTGCAGATTTAACAAATGACTTAATGTTGGAGCTATGTCAATTATTTCGTAAGGCGTGAAAATATCTCCTTTCGGTATATTTTTACCATACCAAAGCAGTGGTACATGTGTATCATATGCAAATGATGAACCATGAGAGGTTCCTTGATGGGCACTTGGAATATCAGTAGATTTTTGTAAAAAACCAGGTTGTAAAATAAAAATTATTTCACCACTTCTCTCGTAATCATAGCCATTTTGTACCATGTCCCTCCAAATAGTACCGCTTGTTCCAGAAAGTAATTGCTCAGAGGTAAAAACTGCTTTCACTTCCGACCAAGTTCTCAGTTCATCGGCTATAAAATCTGCAACTATATCAATTTCAAGATTTAAGTTTTTGATTTTTGTTTTATTTAAGTATATATTTTGATTTTCCTCTTTTTCTATGAGGTTCTCTCCGAATTTTGCGGTGCATTTTACGCCCAAATCTATCAACTTTTGATTAATGAATAAATAACCTCCAGGAATTTTTTTATCAATTAGCATCTGAGGTACTGGTACAACAGCATGATCGGCGGTTAAAAATACAGTAAAACCATCTTTTCCACATTTTGCAGTTAAAGCATCTAACAAACGACTAATTTCCAAATCTAAACGCAGGTACATATCCTCTAATTCTAATGAGTAAGGACCAAATGCATGTCCAGCAATGTCTGGAGTAGAATAACTTATGCAAAGCATATCTGCTTGTTGGTCGTTGCCAAGATTTTCATTTTTCAAGGATTCCAATGCTAAATCAGTAAGTAATGTATTGGCAAAGGGTGAAATCGTAAAAAGTTGATTGCTTGAACCAGCTTCTCCCATTTCTAAAAAATTATAGGGAAATTC
>SYKJ01000045.1 GCA_005798205.1 Bacteroidota bacterium
CATAGCAATTTGAAGGGCATCCGTTCCATTTGCACATGGAATTACATGTTTTACCCCCAAATACAATTGCAATTCATTTTGAAAACCTGTCACTTCTGCTCCGTTAATAAATTGGGCATTTTGAATGACATCCAATATTACGGAATCGATTGCTGGTTTGATTTTCTCGTATTGAGAAATTAAATCAACCATTTGTATTTTTTTCATTTACTTAATTTACATTACAAATTTAGGGATTTTAATCGGTTTGTCAATTTCAATTGTAACGACTAAAAATCAAGATATTTGTTGATAGAAGATAATAACATATCCTTGAATAGCACGTTTTTAATTAAATTGGATTTAACTTTGATTAATGAAATTATCGTTTTCTATTTTTTTTGTTCTGGTATTTTTCTTGTCATTTTCTCAGAGAAATGTTAAAGATTCTATAATTTCAACTCCTTTAATTGGGGTTCACTACGGTGGAAATTGGGCTGCAGGAGATTTAGCGACACGTTATGGATTTGCAAATCATCTTGGAGTTAGTGCAAATTACAAAACAGCAAAAAATTGGTGTTTTGGTTTAGAAGGCAACTTTTTATTTGGGGATAATCTTAAATTAACTGGGCTCTTTGATCACCTAGTTGATGCCTCAGGAAATATTACCGATGTAAATGGAGATATTGGCAGAATTCTTGTTTACGAAAGAGGTTTTAATGTAAATGCGTCCATTGGAAAAATTTTTCCTGTATTAAGCCCAAATAATAATTCTGGAATTTTAATTAACGGAGGTATTGGCTATGGCCTTCATAAAATGTCAATTGAAACAAGCGACCAAGTTATTCCTCAATTGGAATTAGATTACAAAAAAGGCTATGATCGCCTAACATCAGGCATAAATTTTCATCAATTTATTGGCTATTCTTTTTTGAGAAACGCTGGGGCACTTAATTTTTATGCTGGATTTTACATTCAAGAAGGGCTGACAAAAAATCGAAGGACTATATTCTTTGATAAACCAACAGAAGTTGTTTCAAAAAAACAAATGCTTGATATCCAATATGGTTTCCGTATTGGTTGGTATATTCCGTTTTACAAAAGACAACCAAAAGAATATTATTACAACTAATGCAGCTACTTTATAATTTTAGTATTTCTTTGCTTTCAACTTTTTTGAAAATCATTTCACCCTTTCATACTAAAGCTAAAATGGGTATTTTAGGTCGGAAGAACTGGAGAAATCAACTCAAAGAAATACCAGAAAATCGCAAAGTAATTTGGTTTCATTGTGCCTCACTTGGAGAGTTTGACCAAGGATTACCAGTAATGAATGCTCTTAAATTAAGAAATCCCTCTCATTTTTTACTGGTTACTTTTTTTTCTCCCTCTGGCATGCTTCATTATCAAAAAAGAAGGCAGGAAGTTGATTTGGCTTTGTATTTGCCTTTTGATACCAAGAGAAATGCTGAAGACTTCATCAATAAAGTAAATCCATCTATCGTCTTTTTTGTAAAATATGAGTTTTGGCAAAACTACATTAGAGAGTTGAATAAAAAAGAAATTACTCTAATTTCACTTTCCACACTTTTACGTCCAAATCACTATTTTTTTAAATGGTATTCCAGCTTTTTTAGAGAGGGTCTAAAAAAAATAAGCTTCTTTTTCGCTCAAAATGAAGAAACTAAACTTCTTTTGAATAGCATCGGCATTGATAGAATAGCTGTTGTTGGTGATACTCGCTACGATAGTGTTGCTGAGAATAAAGTTGCTTTTCTAAATTCCCTTCAACAAACAAAAAATAATGTGGCTATTTTTGAATCTTTTTTAGTACTGGAAAAAGCACTCATTTTTGGAAGTAGTTGGGAGCAGGAACTTTCAATTTTAGTTGAGTTAATTAAAAGTGGTTGGAAAGGAAAAGTAATAATTGCACCACACGATATCTCAGAGGGCAAGGTTAGAAATATTCAACAATTATTAGGAAATAAAGCAATAAAATTTACTGATTTCTCAAACTACAAAGAAGAGCAAATTTTAATTCTAGATACAATTGGACAACTTTCAAACGCTTATCATTTTGGAAGTATCGCTTGTATTGGTGGTGGATTTTCTGGAAATCTACACAATATCTTAGAACCTGCAGTTTTTGGATTGCCAGTACTTTTTGGACCAAAACATTCAAAATTCCCTGAAGCCTCATTATTTATGGAGCAAGGACTAGGTTTTGAATTTGAAAATTTTGAGCGTTTTATGATTCAATTGACTTATTGCAATGAAAATAGGATTTCGCTACACGAAAAAGTGTTAACCTTTATGGAAGCAAGAGTTGGGGTTTGTGAGAAGATTTGCAGAAATGCAATTATTGAAATTTAATAAGCGCGCTCATTTCTTTTTTCCATCCAGTTAATAAATGCCTTATTCACCACTTTATTTCCACCAGGAGTAGGATAATCGCCTGTAAAATACCAATCGCCTAAATTATCTGGACATGCGATATGAAGATTTTCAACAGACTGAAAAATAATTTCAACTTTTGATTTAATCGAACTTGGGGTTAACAACTGAGCAATTTTAACTGAAATTTCTTCATCTGAAAAAGGAGCATATATCGCTTTGACATAATTTTGAACTTGTTCTTTGGGAAGATTTACTTGGGAAAGACATTGCTTGTAAACCTCATGAATTGTATTTTCTCTTTTGGTGTCAATTAACAATTGAATTGCCGCTTCAAAAGCTATGAAATCTCCCATTTTTGCCATGTCTATTCCATAACAATCTGGATAACGAATCTGAGGTGCAGAGGAGACAACAACAATTTTTTTAGGTTCTAATCTGTCTAAAATTCTGAGGATGCTTTGCTTGAGTGTTGTTCCTCTAACGATACTGTCGTCTATCACGATTAAATTGTCAATTAAAGGCCTAACACTTCCATAAGTAATGTCGTAAACATGAGCTACCAAATCATCGCGCGAGTCATCCTGCGTAATAAAAGTTCTCAATTTAGCGTCCTTAACCGCAATTTTCTCAATCCGAGCTCTTTGCTTTACGATTTTCGAAATATCTTCAGCACAAGGATTATTCCCTAATGCTAGTATTTGTTTTATTTTCTCTTCATTTAAAAATTCCTCTAAGCCTTTTATCAAGCCATAAAAAGAAACCTCAGCAGTATTGGGAATAAAAGAAAAAATAGAATTTTCAAAATCATAATCTACTGCCTTTAATACTTTATTAACAAGAAGTCCACCTAGTGCTTTTCGTTCATTGTAGATAGATGCATCAGACCCGCGAGAGAAATAAATGCGTTCAAAAGAACATTTTTTAGGATTTAATGGCTTATTGATTAACTCCTCGGTAACAGTGCCATTTTTCTTTATGATAAGAGCATGTCCTGGCTTTAATTCTTGAACATCTTCAACTTTAAGATTAAATGCAGTTTGAATAACAGGACGCTCCGAGGCAACGACACAGATTTCATCATCTTCGAACCAAAAAGCTGGTCGAATACCAGATGGATCACGAAGGACAAAAGCATCACCGTGCCCTAAAAGACCTGCCATTGCAAAACCACCATCCCAATCCTCGGAGGCTTTTTGGAGTATTTTTACCAAGTTAAGATTTTCAGCAATCCGATTGTAAATCTCAGTTTTATTGGTATTTGTATTTTTATATTTTTGGAATAACTCGTCGTTTTCAGCATCTAAAAAATGTCCTATTTTTTCAAGAACAGTTACAGTATCAGACTTTTCTTTTGGGTGTTGCCCAACATTTACCAAGACATCAAAAAGTTCATCTACATTCGTTAAATTAAAATTTCCTGCAACTACTAAATTTCGAGTAATCCAATTATTTTGTCTTAGAAAGGGGTGGCAACTTTCGATTGAATTTCTTCCAAAGGTTCCATATCGCAGATGTCCAAGAAATAATTCGCCAGTGAAGCCCACATTTTTTTTTAGGTAGTCAATATTTTTGAGATGCCCAGGGTTTTCATTTTGAACTTGCTGAAAGCGACCATTTATCTGATCAAAAATATCTTGAATAGGACTTTTTTCGATGGAACGAGTGCGCGAAATATAGCGTTGGCCGGGAGCCATATCAAATTTGATGTTGGCAATTCCTGCACCATCTTGTCCGCGGTTGTGTTGCTTCTCCATCAAAAGGTGCATCTTATTGATGCCATAAAATGCAGTGCCGTATTTATCTAGATAAAATTGCAAAGGTTTTTTGAGCCTTAATAAGGCTATTCCACATTCATGTTTAATAGCATCACTCATAGAAAAAAAAGAATCTGTGCGAAGTTACAGATTTGTTTTGAGTTCTTTCTCAAAAGTTTATGCTAATCACTTTTCTTCCTTTTTTTTATAATCGTAATTAATCGTAGTGCTTTTAGGAGTATTGGGAAGATTATTTTCTTTATCTATCTCCCTTTCCTGTTCAATTTCCATCCTAATATTTTCCATATAAATGCCCTCTAAATCTGGAGGTTCTATACCAAGTTCTTTTTCAATTTCGTAGTCGTATTTTGGTCGCTGCGGGCCTTCTTTACGAAAATAAAATGCCAAAAATATCCCAGAAAGAAAACCCATAAGATGTCCCTCCCAAGAAATTTTAGAACTAGTTGGGAAGACACCCCAAATTAAACTACCATAAATAAAAACAATAAATAAGGACAATGCCTGCAAGGGTCGGTATTTTCGTAGGACTCCCGAAGTGAACAAAAAAGCAGCTAAACTATAAATCACTCCGCTCATTCCTATGTGGTAGGCACCATTATTTTTGGCGAAAATCCAGAGAAAAAAACCTGTAAAAATCCAACTCAAAAGAAATATTTTAATCGCAATTCTTTTGTACGAATAAAACAATACAGTAGATAGTAAAAATGTTGGAACGGAATTATTCAAAATATGCTTGTAATCATCATGAGCATGTATCCAAGGCATAAAAAATATACCTTTCAATCCCTCAGTGCTTCTGGGTAAAACGCCGTACTTTTGAAAATCTGTGATGAATAAAAAATCTGCCCAATAAACCAATATCATGATGGCAACAATTAGTATAGCAGGCGTTACTGCATTGCGCAAATGGCTTTCAAATTGTGTGTTATTTTTCATTTTCAAAAAAATCTTTTCAAAAAATGTGCCTTGAAAAAAAAACTGACATACTGACTGAGTTTTTTTCTGCAATCAAAGTTACAAGATTAAATAGCTTAAATTTGCTGTATGGAAGAGATTAAGAATAAAATCAAAGAAAGTGGATTAATTCAATTAGATCTTGCAGATTTTAAACCAAAATCTGTCTCACTTGGTTTAGATTTGGCAG
>SYKJ01000046.1 GCA_005798205.1 Bacteroidota bacterium
GTTAATTGTTTTTCTCCAGCTTTATAACGCTCAACTTCAGCTTTATTTTCTTCAAATACCTGAAATATGAATTTTTTTAAGGTTTCTTCACTCGAATCTTGAATTAAATTTAACCTTTCGGCAATTTTTAAAGCAGTTTCCTTAGTTTTAAACATTTCAGGAAAAATATTTTGCGATGCAACAGAGCTAGAAACTTTTCCCTCTTCAATTAGTGTAATTAATGAAGCAATTCTTTCAGGAGACAGGGGAAATTGATTAATTTCTATTCCGAATTCGTTTAAATAAGATTTGATGTCACCCATCAACCAATTTGCTGCAGTTTTATAATTTTTAGTAAATTGAATTAATTCCTCGTAATACAAAGCAATACCTTTAGTGTCAGTTAGGTTATAAGCATCGTACTCAGATAAACCATAATTTTTAGTATAATTTTCAAAAAGTGTTCGTGGTAAAGTAGGCATGTCTTTCTGAATTTCGTTTATCTGATGTTGGCTTATCAACAAAGGTTGTAAGTCTGGTTCTGGAAAATACCTGTAATCATTTGCTGCCTCTTTGCTTCTCATGGATACTGTAATTCCTTTTAAAGCATCAAATCCTCTAGTCTCTTGTGAAAGTTGCCCTCCTGATTCAAGAACTTCTATTTGGCGTGTTATTTCAAATTCTATTGCTCTTTGCACATTTCGAATTGAATTCATGTTTTTAACTTCCACTTTTGTCCCAAAAGTAGTTTGTTCTTTCAATCGAACTGAAATATTAGCATCACAGCGTAAAGATCCTTCTTCCATGTTTCCGTCACAAATATCTAAGTAGCGTACTAATTTTCGAATTTCAGTAACATAATTGTAGGCTTCTTGAGAACTGCGCATTTCAGGTTCAGATACAATTTCAAGTAGGGGAGTACCCGCACGGTTTAAATCAACTAAAGTATCATAAACATCAACATCGTGAATGCTCTTTCCAGCATCTTCCTCCATATGAATTCGAGTGATATTGATTTTTTTTTCTCGATTGTCTTCTGTTCGAATAATGATGCTGCCACCAGTGCAAATAGGAGTTTTATCTTGTGTAATTTGATATCCTTTAGGTAAATCGGGATAAAAATAATTTTTTCGAGCAAAATGTTGTTCACGCGCAATATCACAATTGCAAGCTAATCCTAAGCGTATGGCAAAATCAATCGTTTTCGTATTCATTTTAGGCAAAGTCCCTGGGTGACCAAGTGTTATTGCGCTGATATTTGTATTCGCAGGAGCGCCATATTCGTTCACATCATTAGAATATGCTTTGGTTTTCGTTAGCATTTGAGCATGAACTTCTAATCCAATTACTGCCTCGTATTTATCGCGTATTGCTTTATCCATTCTTTATATTCGTGAAATCAATTCCTTCATTATAAGTGTCATTTTCGGCTCTTGCTTACTTGCAACTTCAATTACATCTTGTACGCTTACTTTTTGAATTTTACCAGGAACACCTAAGTCTGTGATGATGGAAATCGCAAAACAAGGAATATCCATGTGTCGCGCTACTATTACCTCTGGAACGGTAGACATTCCAACTGCATCTGCTCCTGTGTTTCTAACATATTGGTATTCTGCAGGTGTTTCCAAGGTAGGTCCTGTTAATCCAGCATAACATCCCACCGCAATTCGAATGTTGTTTTCTTTTGCAATTTTTTGAGCTAAGTCAATCATTGTTTGGTCATAAGGCTCGCTCATGTCAGGAAATCGTGGTCCTAATTCATCAAAATTTTTGCCGATAAGTGGATTTCCTGGAAAAAGATTAATATGATCATTTTGTATCATAATTTCACCAACTTCAAATGCTGGGTTAACACCTCCAGAAGCGTTACTTACAAAAAGGCGTTCAATTCCAAGTAATTTCATAACTCTTACGGGAAAAGTAACTTGTTGTAGCGAATATCCCTCATAGAAATGAAAGCGCCCTTGCATGGCAACAACTTTTTTTCCTCCAAGTTCCCCAAAAATTAATTTTCCTGAATGACTTTCAACAGTAGAGACTGGAAAATTTGGAATGTTCTCGTAAGGAATTTCATCAATAATAGTAATTTCATTTACTAAGCCTCCTAGCCCTGTACCAAGAATAATTCCAATTTTTGGTTCAACATTTGTTTTTGAACGGATATAAGCTGCAGATTCCTTAAATTGTTGTAACATATTTTTTAATTAATGAGTTAAATTCATCATCTATTTTTATTTCTATTGGTAAGTAATACCAAGGATACCGTTTTAATTCCTCTAAGGTTAATTTATTTTGTAAACGAATAAAATCTTTTTCAGTGGTAATTATTGCAGTATTATTTGATACAAAAGTATCAAATTTTAGATGGATTTTGCTTATGTCACTCGAATCAAAATTATGATGATCGGGAAAGCGCATTAAGACAACTTTATATCTTTTGGACAATTCTGCAAGTAAGTTTTCTGGTCTTGCAATCCCACAAACTAAAAGTACAGTATCAATAGAATTTATTTTAGCACCAAAGGGAATAAATTCATTGTATTGTATTGAGCTAAAAAAAACAGGTTTTCCGTATTTACTTAAATTTTTTTTAAGCTTATTTTTCTCTGATTCCTCAATCGATTCAGGACATTTTGTGACAACAATACAATCTGCTCTTTTTGCGCCACATCTTGCTTCTCTCAGATTACCAACAGGCATAAGGAAGTCATTTATAAAAAGATGTTGATAGGGAGTTAGAATAATAGAGAATCCTGCCTTTACAGCTCTGTGTTGAAATGCATCATCTAATAATAAGATGGATTTCTTATTTTGATTCAATTTTCTTGCCCCAACACTTCTTTTTTCAGCTACAGCAATTGTTATTTCTGATTGAAAACGCTTTTTGTAAAGCAGCGGTTCATCTCCGACCTCTTCACAAGTCGAATCTACCTGAACTTCTCGATAACCGCTAGATTTTCTTCCGTAACCCCTACTTAAAATTTGAATGGGTAAGTCTTTTTTTAAAAGATTAGCCAAATAAATGGTCATTGGTGTTTTTCCACTTCCACCAACTGATAAATTACCAATGCAAATAGAGGGTTCTTGTATTTTTTCTGATTTAAGAATCTTCCAATCAAAAAAAAGATTGCGAGTTACGCTAGCTAGATAATACAGAAAGGAGAGGGGGAATAATAAATACCGAAATAAATACATCAAGCGAATTTACAAAGCATTCTCCTAACTCACATGATAATCTGATAATTCTTGCTCATCAGCATAGTAAAAAATTCGTATGAGTGCAGTATCATTTAAAAAATCAATTTTTCCAATTTCGAAGCGATTAATTGTCAATCCAGTTCTCTTTTCTAGATCAACTTTCATCTCATCGTATTTATCAGGAGTAATAAGATCGATACGCTCATAGTTAATTGTTTTTCGGGTTTCATGTTTCATCAACCAAACATATTCTAAAATATAAGTCATAATTACAACAGAGACATTGATTGTACCAACCTCTGCCATACTCAATTTGTTTGACCCTAATGCATTTACTACACTTAATCCGATAACTAAAAATAAATAAGTCATCTCTTTAATTTCAATAGCATCAGTTCTGTAACGTATGATACCGAAAATTGCAAATAAACCCAATCCCATTCCAGTATCAATATCTAATTTTTTTAATCCAAAACAGAGAAAAAATGTAATTGTACCAATTAAATAGTAGGTAAATAAGTAATCTTTTCTTTTGGTTTTTGCATAATAGAGGTAACGAACTATAATTGTAAGAAAAAATAAATTAATCGCAAATCTTAAGATTAAGGAATAAAAGTCATCGTTAAACCATGATATGGACATAGAATTTGTACTTTTTGCAGTTAAAAATAATTGATTAAATAATTGAATCATTGTTCATTTTTTTTAAGTAAAGTAATTTTTTTTTAAAGCGGTTGAATTTCAATTTTGTTTCACCGTATAACTCCATAGCGCCAAGACAATATTTACTCAAACGATAAGGTCTAATTTGTCTTATTTTCATTAATTTAAAAAATGGAGAAGATCGATTAATTTTTTCTTGTTTTAATTCCAAAATAACAAGATTTGGAAAAGGGCAATTAATATTATTAAAATTAAATTCCAAATTAAAATCGATTGTCAATCTTTCATTTAATACATTATGAACAAGTGTTATTCGCTCAAACGAATTACACATAGTTGGATTTAGAATCAATTCTTTTTTGAGTTGTTTATCGATGAATAGTTTTTGATTTTCGCCAAAAACAGGATTAAAATCGGGTGTTTCCATTCTTTTTTTTTCAGTACGTCCCTTTACTTTATGTTTGATTTCTAAAAACAAAAGGTTGGTTTCAATATACTTTCGAATCCTAATTTTAAATCGATTTGATTTTCTTTTATGGTGATCTTGAAAAAAAGAAAATTTTGAATCATCAAAATACAAACTTTCGTATCTAGATGCACGGACAGAATTAATTTCAAGTATTCTATATTCAGATTTTAATTCATCTAGGATATTATCTAAAATACTTTTATTAAAAGCGAATTTAGTATCGATTCTATTCATTAATTTAACTCGGTCCATTTCTGACAGAGAAATTGGAGAAAATTGATCTAAAATGTTAATTTCTTTTTGCATTTATGTTAAACCAAAGTTAAGTGTTTTTTTTTCTAATTAGTGAAAGTTTTTTGGAATGCTTTTAACAAAGACAATTTAATGTTTATTTTTCATTCTTTAGTTTGAATTTTACTTGTTTCATTAACTTTGTTTTCGTGAGAAAAAAAATACTTCTTTTGGGTTCTGGTGAATTGGGGAAAGAATTTGTTATTGCTTGCCAAAGATTAGGTCAATATATTATTTCAGTAGATAGTTATGTTGGTGCTCCAGCAATGCAAGTTGCTCACGAATTTGAGGTTATTGATATGCTCAATGGATCGGAATTGGACCGCATTGTAGCAAAGCATAATCCTGATATTATTGTTCCAGAAATTGAAGCGATTAGAACAGAGCGCTTGTATCACTATGAAAAACAAGGAATTCATGTTGTTCCTAGCGCGAAAGCTGCAAATTTCACGATGAATCGCAAAGCGATTAGAGATTTAGCTTCAAAAGAACTGGGAATCAAAACTGCAACCTATCGCTATGCTACAAGTTTTCAAGAATTAAAAGATGGCGTTGATGTTTGTGGAATTCCATGTGTTGTGAAACCCCTTATGTCGAGTTCTGGAAAAGGTCAATCTGTTATAAAATCACATTCAGATATTGAAAAAGCTTGGCTGTATGCTATGGAGGGATCACGGGGAGACTTAAAAGAGGTAATTGTTGAAGGTTTTATTGATTTTGATTATGAAATCACGCTTTTAACAGTTACTCAAAAAAATGGTCCAACTTTATTTTGTCCGCCAATTGGTCACCGCCAAGAAAGAGGAGATTACCAAGAGAGTTGGCAACCGATTCCAATGAATCCAATTTATTTAGCTGAAGCTCAGGAGATGGCTAAAAAAGTCACAAGAGAATTGGGTGGAGCAGGAATTTGGGGAGTAGAATTTTTTATTACCAAAGAGGGGGCGTATTTTTCAGAATTATCTCCTCGTCCTCACGATACCGGAATGGTTACTTTGGCAAACACACAAAATTTTTCCCAATTTGAACTGCATGCACGAGCAGTTTTAGGTCTGTCAATTCCTGAAATTTTCTTAAATCAAAATGGTGCAAGTGCAGTTATATTAGCAGATAAGCAATCAGAAAACGAACCTGAATACTTTGGTTTACAAGAAGCTGCAATGATTCCAAAATCAGATTTTAAAATTTTTGGAAAACCCACAACTCGTTCGTTTAGAAGAATGGGCGTAGCACTTGCCTATGGGTCTGAAAATGTTGAGGAATTAATTGAAAAAGCAAAACAAGTTGCATCAAAAATTACTTTAAAATGAAAAAATACCTTGGTTTTCTATTATTATTTGTGAGTTTTCAAAATCTAGCACAATCAATTCAATATAACCTTCGCATGCCGAAACCACAAAATCATTACTTCGAAGTAGAAATGGTTTTAACAGATTTTAAGGAAA
>SYKJ01000047.1 GCA_005798205.1 Bacteroidota bacterium
ATACGGTCTTTGGTTAGGAGAAATGAATGACGATGGCTATATTGATGGATCAGACTTTTCAGAGTGGCAAATCGATGCAATACTATCTGAATCTGGACAATATTTATTAGATGGGGATTTTAACGGAGATTCTTATGTTGACCCATCTGATTACCCTGCGTTTGACTTTAATGCACAGCAAGGAGTTGAAGCGCAGAGACCGTAATACATAAATCCATTCGGATTATATAAATTCAGGTTATTTTTTATACATACTATTCATTGAAATTGCATGGGGCAAACTTATACACGCAATAAAAATAAAAAAGTTCCCCCATTGTTTGACATTATAATGGTTTATGTCATTGTTAGTTTGTATTAAAGCAAGAAATAAAAAAAGCAAAATCCATGCACCTAAATGAAATGGAAGCGATTGCAACCATATTTTTCGACTACTGAGTTTTAAATGTGTTGAGATGTGTTTCCAGCTTGTTATACTATGTTGTCCGATAAAGTACAAGCCAAATGCAAATAGAAGCGGGATTTGACTTGAGAATGAGAGCCATATTAGTGTTATACAGAATGATAGTTGTTTTCTAATCAGTGAAAATATAATTAAGGGTATAATTATCCAAATAGGGCAAGCAAATGGCAGGGTTAATTGACCAATCAATGTACTTATTTCATTTGTCTCTTCTAAGTGAGTGCCAAGAATATAAAATAGAACAAACATTCCCCAAATGAGTGATGAAATTGATGAAAATCCCCACTGTTTTCCGTCGGCCTGTCCAAAATGCCATGCAGAATATAAAAGAAAAATAATTAGTGCAATAGGAGGGAATAAATACCAAATAGCGGCCATAATTGCTCCTTGAAAAAGATACATTAATATGAATCGCGGAGCTTTTTTTGTATTCCAATTGCCTGTTTCTAGTAAATGATCAACGGCTCCGTGAGGAATTCCAACTGCAATTAAACCTAAAAAAAACAGGCTGAATCCAATAATTGTTTGAGTTGATGTATACTTACCTAAAAAAAATAAAACTAGCGTAATAAGCAATAAAACTGTTGGGCGAAATGAGGAACTATTTTTTAATTTTACAAAAAGAGCAATAATAAAAGTCATCCAAGGAAGTTTAAGAAAAAGCAATACGTCTTCTTTTATGCTTGTTTTTTCATCCAAAAACTTTAAGACTTTGGTAATCTCAACACCCCTAAATAAATCAAGGAATATTTTTTTTCCCATGTGAGGTTTTGTCTCAAGAATATTCAAAAGCAAAGAATCATAAAATGCAAATCTTTTTGTTGAGCTTTTTTTAGTTAGATCTTGCTCTTCTTTCTTTTTTTCAGAGCTTTCAATCCGATTTGCTAATTCGTTTGCATGGTAATACATATTTTTAAATGCGTATCCTGTACTGGGTTTTACTTTGTAATTTTTTGCACCAATTAATTCGACATCTTCGATGATTTCATTTTCAATTTTGCATGTGCTCATTGGAATACACCCAATTTCAACAGAATTCTTTTTGAACTCTCCAAAATGTAAACTGATATATTCTTCAAGCTGCTTTTCAGCAGTATGTTCGTTTAAAATCTCACTTCCAAAGCGTGTTAATTCTACCAGTAATGTTCTAGACGAAAAAGGAAGAACATACATGAATTGCGTATAACCTGCTTGATCAACACTAAAATCCATTAATGTGCACGCATTTTGATTTTCAATGTCATGATTTATCTGGATTTCCCAGCCTACAAAGCTTTGAAAAATATGAGTATCTCCTTTACTTCCTTTTTCATATTTAGGCGTACGGGAATCAATTATTTTTTTTCCTCTAATTAGTTGCTTATTAATCTTTATATATGAGCCAAATTTGTCTCTTGAGATACTTTCAACTGCTGTAATTTCTCTATCCCAATTATATATTTTTTCAATATCTTGAACTTGATTGTATAAATCAATACTTGCAATATGGTTGTATTTGAGAGGTGCTAAGCTTTTTATTTCTGAATTTTCGAGAATTACATCTGTCCATGAGTGTTTTATTAAATCTCTTAGATTTTGAATAATTGGATCATCATCATTAGCCCAAAAACAAAATGTTTTATCATTTTTAGACTTAATATCTGGGTCTACAATAAGAATTTTCTTACTAGAGAGAAGGTTTTTACGATGAAGCTCCAAAAGTAGAAGAGATGCAGCAGCGCCATAGCCAGCAAAAATATAATCATATATTATTGAAGATTTTGTTGCTTCTGAATTTGATTTATCATCAATCATTCTTTTTTTATTTGATAAAAACTATCTTACCCTATAATTTTGAAAAAAAAAGTGGAGATTTTTTCAAACCTCCACTTTAAAAATTTAAGAAATGGTATTATTTAGTCTTCGCTTCTAGATAAAGCATAAATTACTAAACCAAAGCCAATTTTATTTACAGCATCACCAATATTATATATAATATCCATGCTAGCTGCTCCTTCTAGGAATGAGTACCACTGACCATTCGCAGTTCCAATCATATAACCTATTGGATAAATAGCCCATCCTATAACAACGAATTTTAGTAATGAATTTACTGCTTTCTGTACTGAAGGGGAACTCGCTTTAGATAATTTTGCAACATCTCCCATCCAAACTTCATACACAATGTAGAAATATGCCAAACCAGAAATAAGACCCCAGATTGCCGCATGACTTTTGTCAACTGCTTCTCCCCAGTATCCAGTCACTAGCATAATTATAGAAGCAAAGATTAATTTCCATAACAAGTTAATCTTAGCACCTGCTTTTTTGGTAATCAAATAAAACTCGACACACATTAATGGAACTGTAAGTATCCAGTCTACATAACGGAAAAATATTGGCGATTCACCAGTGCTGAGATTGTAATCTCTCATGTAATAGTAGTGAACTGCAGCAATGAAAGTTATTAAACCAGAGACGAGAATAGAAGTTCTCCATTCTGGTTTTGTATTGTTTAATTCGAAAAAGAAAAAAACAGATGCGGCCATCATGGCCATGGTTCCAATAAAAAACGTAAAAGCTACGTAATTATCAGTTGCAATTGGTAAAGTTGTTGATAAAAGCATAATATACAATTTTAATTAACCTACTCTTAAGGATTTTCAGTTTCTCCACGTTTTTTTGATTGGTATCTGTCTCCAATTGTAATACAATTAATATTAAATCAAAAAATATTTATAAATAACAATTAATTATCTTTTTTGTTCTTGTCATTGTTTATTTTGTTAGAATTAATGATTGATAGGCCAAATGCAATACCAAAAAGAAGTGTAATAAATCCAGCAAAGTAGGGGATAAAATCAATCATTTTTTTGAATTTATAAGTTTTAAATATATTCCAAAAGCTAAAATAGAGGGAACCCAAATACCAATAAAACTGGAGTCTTCTTTGTTTCCTTGAAAATAAAGTATTTCAGAAAAAATAAGTGACAAAAATGCCGCTATAAATAATATTTTATCAGATGATGTAAAATTCTTAAACATATATTAAGTTTTAGTTATTAAAAGGATTTTTTTCTAATGCAAGTTGTTTTTCAAATTTATTGTAGATGAATAAAATCAGTAATCCAAAAATAATTGCTGAAGTTATCAGAATTGTGTTCAATAGACCACTCACTGAAAATGAGATTCTAATGAGGATAGTTGAAATAATAA
>SYKJ01000048.1 GCA_005798205.1 Bacteroidota bacterium
CGTGGTCCAACGCCTGACAAAAACAATAAATTTCCAACTTTTCGTGCGTGAGGGTATAATCCTACAGGTTTTGGCGCTTTATTGGTTGAAATTCGATCTTGATTTGACATTTAATAATTTATACAAATATAATAGAAACTAAGTGATTTTTTTTGTTTCTCGTTTCTTGACAAGCTATTATTCTATATCTTCGTTTAAAAAAAGATATGAAAAATAAAATTATTCTTGTTGCAAGCGCCTTTTTTTTAGGCTTCTCTGCATTATCGCAAACTTATACTTTTTCTGTTGGTACAAACAGCTACATTGAATTGGATAATCCAACTTACTTGACTCCTGTAAGTGAAACTTGGGACGATCCTGAGTTTGAATTCGATTTCCCCTTTGTTTTCGAGTACTTCGGCGTGAATCTACCAGCGCTAACAGTATCTTATGGACTTGGCGCGGAATTGTTTGGAACCAATTCCAATTTGCAAGTTCCTATTTTTGTTCCTGTATATTGCGACCCTATTGATTTGGGATATATGTCTGACAATCCTTTATCTTCAATTTCTTATAAAGTTGAAGGCATTATTGGGAACAGAATTCTTAAGGTGCAATGGAAGAATATTGGATTTTATAATCAGGTAGATCAGGGAGTAACTCCATTAGATTACATGAATTATCAGGCTTGGTTTTATGAAGGAACTAACAGAATTGAAATTCGTTTTGGAGTAAGTGTAATCACCAATCCTAATGATCATTTCGAATCTCAATTAGGGGGACCTGCAGTTTTTCTGATTTCTACCTTTGATTTAAAAACGCAACAAATGGGAAATACATATTACTTATCTGGCACCCCCATTAATCCTACCATGAATTTTACAACTGATTTTGAAGTTCTTATTTCTTCATCTTTAAGCGGCATCCCAGCAAATGGTCAGACTTACATTTTTATGCCTGATGCTCAAAGTGGGTTGGAATCAGAAATAAATAACATCAGCTTCAGTATAGTTCCGAATCCGAGTTCATCAATATTGAATATAATAGGAACTAATGGTATAGATATAGAAGAAATCCAAATTTATGATATTTCTGGTCGAGTGATGCACACGTTTTACAATCAAAGTCATCAATTAAATATCGAAGATTTGAATAATGGTAATTACATCATCAAGATTTCTTCTTCATCAGGACAATACATTGAAAAATTTATCAAACAATAGATTCTAACTTTTGAAAATGTAGCTTTAAGTATACCTGAGCGCTATTTCATTTATCAGTTAATTATAAAAGGTATTTTTTTATGTTTTGAACTAAAATTTTGGAAGTGTATTTAAAAAAACATAAGGTATTTTGATTGTTTCCTTATAAAATAATTTATTAAACTAAGTAAAAAATTTACATAACTCAATTACTGAAATACAATTTTAGATAGTTTATTCTTGAATGACAGTTATTTGTAATTATCTTCGTACGGATGAATGAAGTTTTAAAAACTCCGGAAATTTCTTTAGTTGTACCAACTTATAATGAGGAAGGAAATATCTATAAATTATACGAGCAAATTGTAGAAAATCTAATTGCTAGTTCAATTAAAGATTATGAAATAATTTATGTTGATGACGGAAGTAGCGATGCTTCTTTAAAGCATATAAAAGAATTAAATGCTAAGAATTCTAAGGTTAAATTCATAACGTTTAGTAAAAATTTTGGCCATCAGAATGCTTTGCGCGCAGGACTTGACTATGCCAAAGGAAATGCGGTAATATGTATGGACGCTGATTTACAGCATCCACCCGAGTTAATTCCAACATTAATTAAATACTGGGAAGAGGGTAATAAAGTCGTTTACACGAAGCGAAAAGACACAAATGATTTATCATTTTTCAAAAAGTTAAGCTCTAAAATGTTCTATAAATTGGTTTCTTATCTTTCTGAAACAAAATTAGAAGAAGGTACCGCAGATTTCAGACTTTTAGATCGTTCTGTAGTTGAAGTCTTAAAAAAATTCAACGAAAACAATTTGTTTTATCGTGGAATAATCCCAGGAATAGGATTTAAACAACTTGGCGTAGAGTACACTCCAAACCAACGATTTTCAGGTAAAACAAAATACACATTTTCAAAAATGGTTCGTTTTGCATTGACAGGAATCACCTCATCAAGTGCCAAACCACTTTATTTTTCAATTTATTTAGGAGCTTTTCTTGCATTATGCTCTTTTTTCTACGGTCTTTATGCCATTTATGTGTCACTTTACACAACTGAAGCAGTTACAGGTTGGACATCTACTATTGCCTCTATTCTATTTATTGGAGGCATTCAACTAATGATGATAGGGATTGTGGGAATTTACCTTGGGAAACTATTTTCTGAAAGTAAGAACAGGCCAAATTATATTGTTTCTGAAACAAATATTGAAGCTAATACTAAATGATTTTTGCTAATTTATTTACTAAAAAACACTCGGGAATTATTCTTGTCTTCTCGCTATTTAGTTTAATCTTCGCCTCTATCACATTCGTCAACCATTACAATTTCAGAACTTTTGGTTGGGATTTAGGCATTAATCAGAATGCGATTTACGATTACGCGCATTTCCGTTGGAACGATTGTATGGTAATGCAACCTTCTTTTACAAATGTTTTATCCGACCACTTTTCGCTTTATCCGATTTTAGTTTCTCCTTTTTATTGGATTTTTGGAGAGTGGACTATGTTAATTTTCCAATTTGTAACCATTCTTTTTGGTGGCTTTGGAGTTTATAAATACGTTCTCAATCTCACAAAAAACACAACGATTTCTACATTAGCATTGGCTCATTTTTTCTCTTTCTATGGGATTTATTCAGCCTTAAGTTTTGATTATCACGATAATGTCGTTGCAACGATGTTTGTTCCTTGGTTTTTGCTTTTTTTTCAGCAAAAGAAATGGAAAAAAGCGATTATCTTCTTTATTTTAATCGTCATTGCAAAAGAAAATATGGCCTTGTGGGCAGTGTTTTTAGCGTTTGGAGTTTCATTCAAAGCCTTGTTTCAAAAAGACAAACAAACAGCATTAAAAGGTTTGTTCTTTGCTGTGGGAGCAGCAGTGTATTTTATTCTCGTCATCAAAGTGATAATACCAAGTTTAGCGGACCCTGGAAGAGATTATTTACACAATTCGTTCAATGCTTTAGGAGGAAATTTTGGAGAAGTACTCGTTAACATATTCAATCATCCAATTAAGACGCTGGAGTTACTTTTTATAAACCACTCAGGTGATCCAATGTATAATGGCATTAAAGTTGAAACTTATTTAGCATTGGCGTTAGCAGGAGGATTTGCTTTAGTTTTAGCACCCGAATTTTTGATTATGCTTATTCCGATTTTTGGACAAAAAATGTTGAATGATCTCCCGATTCGTTGGGGCATAAGTTTGCATTATTCAATAGAATTTGCACCTCTTGTTGTAATCGCATTTTATTCGGTTATCCACCGTTTAAAGAAGTATAAAGTGGCAATTGCTAGTGTGTTGTTGGCATCAACATTTATTAGTAGCGCAAACTTTCTAGATCATCGAACTTCTGAATATTATAATCAAGCAAACAGTCAATTCTATAAAAAAGCTCATTGGAAACGAAATTTTGATGTTGCTGAAGTAAATAGATTGCTAAAGACTATTCCAGCAGATGCAAGAGTGAGTGCACAATCTCATCTTTGTTCACATTTAGCTTTTCGTGATTTCATTTACCATTACCCACATGTTGCAGATGCCGAATTCATTGTCTTACTAACAGCTGAGGAGAATAAATATCCTTATGATGACGCACAATACAAAAAAGCAATTTCTGATTTTTTAGCATCAGGAGAGTGGAAAATTTTCACTAAAAGTGCTGCATTATTGATTTTAAAGAAAACAGAATCCCCAACTTCAATAAAATCTGAATAAAATAAAGAGGGATTTAATTTCAACTAAAACCAAATAGATAGACTAGAAAAAATTTGATACTCATTTGCAAGGCGTTGTCCGTTTTTTCTTTCAAATGCGTCATTTAACGCATGAAATTGTCTCCCCTCGATGCGAAACAAGCATTTATCTTTCAATTTTTTACTTATAGAAACCCCACTGCTAAAGCATTGAAAAGAAGGATTTGAATAATTCGCAGGGGAAATGGGAGTAATTGCATTTTGAGGGTCATTAAAAAATTCAGCTCGCGCACTGATATTCCAATCATTTTTAAAAGATCTCCGAGCTATTAAATTCGCTTGCCACCAAAACTTACCTTTATTTTGAGTTAAAGTATCATTAACTTCTTGAAATCCGGCGTAAGCACAGGAAGTGATTTTCCACTTATTTTTCTCAAAAATCCAATAAATATCTGAAAAATAACGCATTCTGTAATTTGGATTTTCTAGTGATTGTTCATTTCCAACATAAACATCCCAATTTATTAGATTTTTTCCATTTGGTCTTATCTCAAGTTGAGTTGCAAGAGATTTTGCAGTGTTTTTATCTTTTATTTGCTGCCATCCATTTAGTAAATAGCCATAGAAATTTACTTTTTCTTGTATTGGGATCGATAATTTAAGACCACTTAAATAATAAGGAACATATTCTGCAGAGAAACTTCTACTGTACATTAAGTGATCTTTGGAAATTGCGCTTTCATTTGTAAATGGAGAACCCAAAACACCTGCATCAAGCCAAATATTTTTATTCTTGAATAATTTAAGGCCAATATTTCCCTCCAAAATAAATTTCATAGCACCAATTTCTCCTGCATAATTCGAATTCATATAAGAGCCAAATGAGGGAATAAATCTTGCTCGAATAGACTTGTCACTATATTTCAAATCTAAATATGCGAGATTGATACCGAGCGAATTGTGTTGATTGGAAGAAACGAAATAATTATTTTCCTCGGATATAGGTTGGTTGAAATTGAAGCAATAATAAACATCCATATACACACCAAGACTGACATTTCCAATCTTTAAACCGCTTGTCGTGTCCATTAAACCCGTATTTGTAACTTGAGAAAATAGAGTATTTCCGCTGATGATAGCAATACAGAAGTTAAGATAAAAAATTAAAGATTTCATTTAGCAAGTTTAAAAAGAAAAATGATGTAATCTTCACTTTTCAAATTACAAAAATTGCGAAAAAATATTTTTTTTTGTTCACTCCATCTGATAAGAAAATGAATATAGGGGTTTTTGGGGGGTTTAAAAAACAGAATCTCTAACTTCAATAAAATCTAAATAAAATCGTTAGTTAATTATGCGTATTTTCTTTGTGCTTTTTGTGGGGTTATTTCCAACTTTTTTGCTTTCACAAATAGGAACTGGCACCTGGCGTTTTCATTCTGCAACAAGCAAAGCAATAGCAGTTGAAGCATCAGAATCTACTGTTTTTACAGCTTTTGAAAATGGTTTATTTGAATACGATATTGCATCAAAAGAAAAGAAATTATGGACCGCTATTAATGGTCTTTCAGATATTGAAATTTCTTGTCTTTATTATTGTGCCGAAACCAATCAATTGTACATCGGTTATAAAAATGGGAATATTGATGTTTTAAAAGACGGTGATGTTCTTAATATTCCAGCTATAAAATTAGCAGATGTTCCAAATTCCAAAAAAATAAACTGTTTTAGAAGATATGGCGACTTCGTATTTGCGGCAACGGACTTTGCGTTGGTAAAAATCGATGATGAAAAAAAAGAAATTAAAGACACCTATTATCCAACAAATGGACTTGAGGAAATTGTAGATCTTGCTCTAATTTCTGATACTCTTTTTGCTCTTACGCCTTCAAAATTACTTTTTGGGGCATACGCTAATCCTGCTTTGCCGGATCCATCTCAATGGAATTTAGATTTGCGTTTACCACAGATCTCCTCCAATTTTTATAGTGGCATGGAATATTTTAGCAATCAACTTTTTGTTCTTTTTAAAACCCCAGCTTACGGTTCAGACACCTTGTACAAAATAACAAATAATGGCAAAGTTATCTTTGCACCTTCGCCGTTTTCTCTTGAAATTAATTCTATTTCGTCAAGTGACTCTTATTTGCATGTAAATACAGAAGGAGGCATCTCACTTTTTAATACCAATTTGCTCCAAACTGCTGGATACAGTTCTTCTAATTTCAACCAGTGGTTTTCAGTTGCTAATTCAGCGCTAAATTCTTCAGGTTTGTGGTCTGCAAATAACAATATTGGACTTGTATTCTTTCCCAATGAATTTGACTATCAAAAAATTGGTATTTCGGGAACAAAAAACCAAGCTTTTTATTCTATGGATGCTGAAAATGGCAAACTAGCAATTGCCTCTGGTGGCTTGTCTGGAAATGGCCCGTCATTTTATAAAAATGGTATACATTTTTTTGAGGAAGAGGATTGGAGTAATATCAACATAGACCAAGTGCCTAGCTGGCAAAATCAAAATATTTGGGATTTCTTAGATGTATCGATCAATCCAAAAAATAGTACGCAATCTGCCGTTTGTACCTATTCTGAATTTCCCTTGTCGCTAATTGAAAACGGAAATATTCAAAATTTTAATTCCTCAAATTCTACACTGGAAATTACAGGACTGGGAAATCAATGGACACTTGTTTCTGATGTATGTTATGATGCTGATGGTAATCTTTGGGCACTCAACGGTTTCACCGAAAAACCACTTAATGTAATGGATAACAATGGCGTTTGGTATAATTATGATGTTGGGGCCTCAGCACGAAATAAATTCACAAAAAAAATGATTGTAGATTTCGACGAAAATATCTGGTTTGCAACAATTAGTGACGGGATGTTTGGTTATTCTACAAACAATTCCCTTGCAGATCCTTCAGATGATGCATACATTAATTTAAGGACGGGAGTTTTTTCAGGCGATTTACCCTCTCCCAATGTTACGGCTCTTGCCGCAGATTTTGACGGGGAAATTTGGATCGGTACAGATGCAGGGTTTGCAATTCTTTACAACGCTAACTCCGCTTTTACTGCAGGAGCTGGCAACTTTGATGCTCAACGAATAAAGGTAAATTTTGAGGGCAATGTTGAATATCTTCTTGGAAATACCCACATCACAGATATTGAAGTAGATGGTGGAAATCGCAAATGGATCGCTACTGCTAATGCTGGAATTTTATTGCTTTCGCAAGATGGCTCTGAAATTTTGGAACAACACACTACTGACAATTCACCCTTGATATCCGATAATATATTGGATTTGAAATTGGATCAAACAACGGGAGAATTATTTATTATTACAGAAAAAGGCTTGGTTTCGTATCGAACAAATGCAACATATGAAGATCCAGAATACGCTACCACCAAAGTTTTTCCAAATCCAGTGCGACCAAATTATGCCGGAGTAGTTACAATTCAAGGCATTCGCTACAATTCAGATGTGAAAGTTACTGATATTGCCGGAAATGTTGTTTACAAAACGACCTCCAACGGTGGTACTGCAACTTGGGATGTTAAAACATTGGACGGCCAAGCTGTAGCTAGTGGCGTTTACCTCATATGGTCTGCCACAAATGAGGGCACGGATAAAAAAGTAGGGAAAGTTTTAGTGATCCGTTAAGCTTCTTCAGAGTAATAATCGTTGGCAATAAAATAATCGAGCATTGACTCTTTAATAAGATGCTGCTGATCTCTATGTTCCAAAGGTGGTAATGTTTTTAGGATTTCAAAATGGGGCCAAGCATCCTCGTCTCTGCCCTTGAATTGATAGTAACCATAAGGTTCTAAAAGTGTACAAATTGCAATGTGAAATAAATCTGTTTTTTCTTGCTTGGAAAAGTTTTTATAGCCAAGTCCAAGTTCATTCACGCCAATTAAAAAGAGCAATGCTTGCACGTCCATTCCCTCTCCAAATTGAATTTCAAGGTGTGATTTTAATTTTTGGAAACGCAATTCTATGTCATGATCCATGGAACAAAGGTAAGACAAATGAATCGATAGTGCTTTCTGCTACTCACTAAAACTCCGTTCCTTTCTTAATTTGCAATCGGCACTTACTTTCTCTAACTTTGTCGAATGTCTCTGAATAACGATACAATTTGTGCATTAGCCACTGCCTCAGGCCTTGGAGCGATTGCCATTATTCGTGTTTCCGGTGCGGGAAGTAAAGCCTTAGTTTCCAAAAATTTCTCAAAAGAATTAACTGGTAAAATCAGTCACACCTTGCATTTTGGACTTTTTTCTGATTTGGAAATGAAAGCAATTGATGAAGTCCTCATTAGTGTTTTTGACGAAGGCAAAAGTTACACCGGTGAAGAAAGTGTGGAGATTTCATGCCATGCTTCGCCTTTCATTCAACAACAGATCATTCAAACATTAGTAAGTGCTGGCTGTCGCTTGGCCGAACCAGGGGAGTTTTCTATGCGTGCCTTCATGAACGGCAATTTGGACTTATCACAGGCAGAAGCCGTTGCCGATTTAATTGCCTCCCAATCCAAGCAAGCCCATCACATTGCCCTTCGTCAGTTGCGGGGTAATTTTTCGCACGAACTGAGCGATTTACGCAATAAATTAATACACTTCGCGGCCTTAATTGAACTTGAATTGGACTTTGCCGAAGAAGATGTTGAATTTGCAGACCGCAGCCAATTGAAGGCACTCGTGGCAGAAGTGTTACAAATTGTGAAACGCCTGGCGCAGTCCTTTGCCCTTGGAAACGCACTCAAAAACGGAGTTCCAGTAGCCATTGTGGGCGCACCCAACACAGGAAAGAGCACTTTGCTCAACCAACTTTTAGGGGAAGATCGCGCAATTGTATCTGCTATTGCTGGAACCACAAGAGATGTCATCGAGGAAACCTTGAACATTGAGGGAATTCTTTTTCGCTTAATTGATACTGCTGGCATTCGCGAAACCACCGAGACAATCGAAGCGCTGGGTATTGAACGCTCCCAAAAAAAGATTGAGCAAGCGGGAATTATTTTATGCTTGGCAGATGCGAGCAATGCCGAAAATGTGCGAGAAGTTCAGGCGTGGCAACAGGAGCTTATTCAAGTACACCCCGACAAACATGTTTTGTTGGTGCTCAATAAAATTGACATCAAAGACCTTGAACTTGAAAATAGCATTGCCATAAGCGCAAAAAATGGGGTGGGCATGGAGGCCTTAAAAAATACATTAGTGGCCTTAATTGTCGGGAATTTTGATTTACAAAACGAAACGGTAGTTGCCAATTCGCGGCACCACGAAGCGTTGATAAAAACAGCTGAGGCGCTAGACAAAGTACAACTCGATTTAGACAAGGGCACTTCCGGCGACTTCATTGCGATGGACATCCGCGAAGCCATGCGGCAATTGGGAAACATCAC
>SYKJ01000049.1 GCA_005798205.1 Bacteroidota bacterium
CGAAATAGCCTATTATTCAGCTCCGAAACAGAGTATAAAATACGAATCTTGGGATGATGTAGACCCAGAAATGAAAGCTACTATGTCGAAGTTGGGAATTTCTATGGAAGAACAACAACGATTGACGGGTGTCGCTGTTGATTTTGTTATGGATTCCGTTTCAGTTGCCACATCTTTTAAAGCAAAATTAAACGAGTTGGGAATAATCTTTTGTTCTTTTTCTGAGGCCGTTAAAGAGCATCCTGAACTGGTGAAAAAATATATGGGAACTGTAATTCCAACAAGCGATAATTATTATGCAGCACTCAATTCTGCAGTGTTTACAGACGGTTCTTTTTGTTACATCCCAAAAGGTGTTCGTTGTCCTATGGAGCTGTCTACTTATTTTAGAATAAATGAAGGGGGAACTGGGCAATTTGAAAGAACTTTAGTAATTGCAGATGAAGGGTCTTATGTTTCTTATCTTGAAGGTTGCACTGCTCCACAGCGCGATGAAAACCAATTGCACGCCGCAGTTGTTGAATTAATTGCTTTGCAAAATTCGGAAATAAAATACTCAACCGTTCAAAATTGGTATCCAGGCGATAAAAATGGTGTGGGCGGCATCTACAATTTTGTAACGAAAAGAGGGATTTGTGAAAAAAGTGCTAAAATTTCATGGACTCAGGTCGAGACTGGTTCTGCGGTTACATGGAAATATCCGTCATGTATTCTCAAAGGAGATTATTCTATCGGCGAGTTTTACTCTGTGGCTGTGACAAATAACTTTCAGCAAGCAGATACAGGAACAAAAATGATTCACTTAGGAAAAAATACCAAAAGCACCATAATTTCCAAAGGGATTTCCGCAGGAAAATCTCAAAATTCATACAGAGGATTAGTACAAATTCATAAAAATGCCACTAATTCCAGAAATTTTTCGCAGTGTGATTCGTTGTTGATGGGAAACACATGCGGTGCTCACACATTTCCTTACATAGAATGTAAAAATTCCTCAGCAAAAATTGAGCACGAAGCAACAACATCAAAAATTGGGGAAGATCAATTATTCTATTGCAAACAGCGAGGATTAAGTGAAGAAAAGGCCATCAGCTTAATTGTAAATGGTTATTGTAAAGATGTTTTGAATCAGCTTCCAATGGAATTTGCTGTTGAGGCACAAAAATTGTTGGCTATTAGCTTAGAAGGCAGCGTCGGATAATTTAAATGAAAAGTAGATGATAAAAATAGTTGATTTACATGCCAATATAGAGGGGAAAGAAATTCTCAAAGGTCTAAGCTTAACTGTGGCTTCAGGAGAAATTCATGCAATTATGGGTCCAAATGGTTCAGGAAAAAGCACATTGGCTAATATCTTAGCAGGAAGAGAAGAATATCAAGTAAGTTCAGGAAAAATTGAATTTGACGGAAAAGATTTATTAGCACTTTCTACCGAAGATCGTGCGCGAGAAGGTCTTTTTTTGGCTTTCCAATATCCAGTAGAAATACCGGGGGTGTCAAATGTGAATTTCCTAAAAAGTGCACTTAATGAAATTAGAGCGCATAAAGGGCTAAAACCTCTTTCCGCTAAAGAATTTTTGGCGATGGTAAAGGAAAAGTCTGCATTAGTAGAGCTAGATAGTAAATTAGCAAGTCGTTCTGTAAACGAAGGATTTTCCGGAGGGGAAAAAAAGCGAAATGAAATTTTTCAAATGGCAATGCTCGAGCCAAAACTAGCAATATTAGATGAAACAGATTCTGGCTTGGATATTGATGCATTGAGAATTGTGGCGAATGGCGTAAACAAATTGCGCTCACCAAAAAATGCTGCGCTTGTCATTACGCATTATCAAAGGCTTTTGGATTATATCATTCCTGACTTCGTACATGTTCTTTACGATGGTAAAATTGTTAAGTCTGGCGGAAAAGAATTGGCTTTAGAATTAGAGGAAAAGGGCTACGACTGGATTAAAGAGGATTTAGTAAGCAAATAATGAGGATGGAAATTCAGGAGCATTTGTCGAAATTGCAGGTCTTTTGTGAAAATTTTAAAGAAACGCCAATTTCTTTCAGTAAGAAAAATTTAGAATCAGCTAAACACACCTTGTCAATTTCTGACTTTCCAAGCACCAAAAATGAGTTTTGGAAATATACCCGTCTTGCAAAATTGTCGAAGTTGCGCTTGAATCAAGACAAAACAAGCGAGCATAAGTTGATTTCAGCATCGCTAACTGATAATGGCATTATTCACATAACAAATGGTTATGTTGCGTCCTTTTCAAAGCAAATACCTGGCATCAACATCACAGCATTTTCAAAGTGCTCAGGGCAACAGTTAAGTCGCGTTGGTTCACATACTTCTTTGAATGACTCATTTTTTTTATCCTTAAATACACTTTACTCTCAAGAAGGGGTTTTCATAGAAATTGAAGAAAATGTAAAAATTGATGCCGTATTTCAACTTTTGTTTCACTCCACAGGCACAAATAATTTCGCGCCATTTCGCGTTTTTATTCATGTGAAAAAGGGAGCTTCATTTAGTTTACTCCAACAATTTACTTCCGAGGGCACACAACAATTTTCTATACCGCTTATTGAATATAAAGTAGAAGAAAATGCTCGTTTTTCGTGTGATAAATTACAGATGACTAACTCAGATTCGTATTTATTGTGTGAAGATTATTTTTTCCAAAAAAAGAATTCTGTTGTTCTCTTAAATACGATCACCATTTCTGGCTTATGGGTTCGAAATAATGCTACATTTTTTGTTGAAGGGGAGAATTGTGAAACAAATTTAAATGGCGCCTATTTATTAAAGGACGGTCAACATGTCGATAACCACACGGTAGTAGACCATTTAGCACCTTATTGTAACTCAAGTGAATTATACAAAGGTATTTTGAGTGGAAAATCAACTGGGGTTTTTAATGGAAAAGTTTTTGTTCGGCCAAATGCTCAAAAAATTAATGCTTTTCAATCAAATGCGAATGTTCTTTTAAGTGAGGATGCAAGTGTGAATTCCAAACCAGAATTGGAAATTTATGCCAATGATGTGAAATGCTCCCACGGATCAACTACCGGGCAATTAGATACGGAAGCACTTTTTTATCTTCGCTCGAGAGGGCTTTCTGAAAAATCTTCAAAATCATTGATGATGCAGGCATTTATTGCTGAGGTAATTGAAAAAGTAGAAACGGTAGAAGTGCGCGATTTAATTCATACAAAACTTGTCGAATTGCACGATTGGACCACTCAATAAAGTTAAGCAGGGATGCTAATTCGAAAAACCGTCCCTTTGTCAATTTCAGATTTCAAGACAAATACTTTCCCTTTGTGGTATTCTTCAATTATTCGTTTAACAAGTGTAAGGCCGAGACCCCATCCTCTTTTTTTTGTTGAGAATCCTGGTTGAAAAATTGTTTTGAATTGTTTTTGTGTTAAGCCTTTTCCCGTATCAGTTATGTCAATGTAGACAGAATTTGAAACTCTAGAAATTTCAATTGTTAAATCTCCTTTTCCATCCATTGCATCCACAGCATTTTTACAAATATTTTCTAC
>SYKJ01000050.1 GCA_005798205.1 Bacteroidota bacterium
GTAGCGCCTACTTTTTGGATTTTATTAGGGCTACTTGCTCAAGATTCAAAATCTACTGGACAAATTTCTTCTTAATTTAATTGTATTCAGAACTGCACTAGGAAAGTCGATATATAAAGGGAAATATACTCTGAGACAATTGTTAGCAAAATTTGACAGCGAGCAGTGAGCACCTCTCTTTTTCAGGATTTACTTTACTGTTTTATTAGTTTGTAGCAATAGAATCCTTTTTCTGTTTGGCCCCTAACAAAATAGGTTCCATTCGAATAGTTTGATAGATCAAATTGGCTTTCAGTGCTAACTTTTATTAACTGACCTTGTAAGTCATAAACTAGTATACGCTCAATAGTTTGATTTTCTATTTCAATACAAACTTGACCATTTGTTGGATTAGGGTAAATAATTTGCTCGTCCTCTAATTCATTAAGTGTCAAACCACTAAGCGTACCTTTTCTATACTTTACATTTCCGGCGCCATTGTCTTGATAAACTAAATGTATTTCGTTTCCATTTACAAGCACGTCTGGATTTGTTTGAATTCCTGCTGTCGTTAGATTCACTTGTTGCTTTGTTGTATTGAATTGATTCAATGTACCATCAATTGACAGAGCACAATATATCTCAGAATTACTCATTTCTGACTCTGCCCACGTTATGACGATTAAATTTCCATCGTTTGCTATTCGTGGATAAATTTGTTTGCCAACTGGATTTGTTGGGGAATTTAGCTGTACACGTTCTGTAAAACTAAAGTCACCTGAAGTATTACTTTTAGATACATAAACTCTACTATATCCCGAAGCTTTTGATTCAAATACTGATAATAAACCATCTGGAATAAAAACCGCATCAGGCCCTGTGGAAGGACAATAGTCAATGTTCCAATTCAACTGATCAATATTATCTGAGTCTAAAAATGAAGTACCACCATCAGAGGAATAAACAGCAAAAATATCCCGCATATTTGCATCGTTATTTCGATATAACAAAGCTTCTTGATCGCCTTTCATCACAAGTTCTGCAGGACAACAATCACAGGCCTCTCCCGTTATCGCACTGTCAATTTCAATTTCTGGTGAAAAAGTTAGACCAGCATCTGTTGACATAGAATAGATATAACGTGGATTTCCAGCAGCACCATCATGCGCCATATAAGTCAAAGCAATTTTACCTTCCTCGTTCATCTCAATTGCCGGCATCCAAACCATTCCTGAATCGTGAGAATCTGCTCTAATTGTATCTGAAAAGCTCAATCCACCATCTATGGAACGAACTACATATACTTTGCCACCATCAAAGGGTAAAGCTTTAAATACAGCAATTACTGTATCGCCATTCGCTGCTAAATCTGGTCCTGTCCAATAGGACAAATAAGTATTTAGTCCATTTGGTAAAATCGAAATCGGTAAATTAAAATTAGTTCCATTCCCTTTTGCAAAAAATAAATATCCCTGACTTCCCTTCCCAAAAAGAACAAGCGGGTTGCCGTCTGCACCTAAACTAATTCGGGGGCGAACATTACCGAAAGTTACTCCATCAGCTACCACTATTTCATCTTCCCAAAAAATCGTTGGCTGCGCAATCGTTGATAAACTTAATGTGAGTAATACAAATAAGGAAATTGCTTTCATAAAATATTCTTTGTCATCCAAAGGTAAAAATAATAAGCTTTTGTTATTTTAGAATTTGAAATACATCTGTAATCACTAAGGTGGGGCTTTTCCGACAGAAGTCCATTTTTTAAGACCTCATCCGATTATCCATTATTGTTTTATTACAATTCCGTTTGGTTTTGACCCTACTGAAATGGATTTAGAAACAATATGTGAGGCAACATCAATTACAGAAACGCTACCAGCACCTTGATTTGTAACATACGCTTTGGTTTCATCGCTACTAAATGTTATTGCATGCGCATCATCACCAGTAGTAATATTACCCTGCAATGTCCATAGCCCACTTATTAGAGTAAAATATACGATCCGGCCGTTAGTTGCGTCAGAAACCCATAATTCACCACTTGAAGTATGATAAGCAACATATCCAGGTTTGAACCCTAGATTTATGGTACTTGTAACAGACATACTTGAGACAGAAATTTCCGAAATAGTTTGACTCATTTCGTTGTCTACATACATTTTTCCATTGCTTGCACTCCAAGCTCCAACAGGGTATGATCCAACTGTTAGCGTGGAGAGTATCGATTTCGTACTTGCATCGATTAAAGTAACTGTTCCGTCCATTGTATTACAAGCAAAAGCCATGGAGCCATCGTTTGAAAAGGTAACTTCTGATAATCCTTTGCCTACGTTAATGGTATTTTGTAGAGACCAATCGGAAGTCTTATAAACTAAAACCTGACTTTGAATGCTATCCATTTGACCAATCCAAAGTTCAGTCCCTGAAGTGTTGAAAATAGCATTGTGTGGCATTTTTGATAAAGCAATTTCCTTATCAATCATTCCAGTAACAGCATCAATAATCTGAACTTTCAAACCGGCTGTAGCACCTCCATGTCCAGCGTGACCTCCACTTAAGTCAGTTGCAGTTATAGCAACAGCTAACTTTGTTTTTGCAGGGTTGATGTAAATATGGTGAGGAAAAGTAGCACCATTTAAGTAGATGGTTTCAGAAACAGTATTATCAGAAAGATTGATTACGGACAAATTGTTAGACGCTCCATTTACCACATAAGCTGCGGGATAGCTAATGTTTAACATTGTATGCCCATCGTGGTCCATATTATGATCATCGTGCTTTTTGCAAGATGAAATCGTAAGAGCAAGAATAGTTGTAGTAAAAATCCCCACTTTTAATAATGATTTATTCATTGTATCTTGAATTATTGATTTCTAACTTAACAAAGTTATGTATTCTACAATTTAACTCTTAAATAGTTTAAAATATTAATGTAAAATAGTAGTTAAACAGTTTGGTTTTCTCAGTTTCAATTTCGAAATAGATTATTCATTCAAAAACATTTAAAAAAAAATATAAATTATTTAAAAAATAGTTATATTTGCAGCAATACATCAAGATTCTCTTAAATGAGAAACCAACCGAGCCGAGAGGCCACGGTGGTAAAAAAGATGAGGGCCAAAGGTCAAAATAAAACGCCAAATCCCCCCTTCCTTTTTTTTGTTGTAGAAAATTTATTGTTTAACTTTTAAAACTTTACAACAATGGAAAAAAAGAATTTTGGTGAAAATTTTTCGAAAAAAACACCTCTTGAAGAAGTAATAAATTCATATACGGGTATTCAAATTCAAGACAAGAAATTTGAATATGTATTGATTTTAATGGCCGAAGAGTACTCTGCTAAATATAGCAGAATAGGAGCCACAAATGGCCAATTTATTGCTGGTAATATGACACAAAAGTTTTCCTTTTTAATTTCCGAGTTATTCAAATTATTTGAAATTAAAAATAGTGAAATAGAATATAATAAAAAGTATTTCTGGGAACTTGCTAATGCACATATTATATTAAGAAATGCTAAAAGAACTAAAGAGTATTACAAAACAAATAGTTCGATAGCAAAGAATAGTAAAATCAGTAGTATTCCAAAACAGAAACCAATTTTAGTAACAGAAGTTACCTTATATGATTACAAAGACAGTAGGGTTAACATCAACAGCTACGCATACTTTGATCAAGAAGATTTAGTCATTGACTATTGGAAATTAGGAGATCGATACGAAGACGAATATTTTGTTACTATTAAAGGAAATGAGCTAAAATCACTTTGCCGAAAATTAGAAATCCAATTTAATTCTAGCTCTGAATCTAAATCAGAGCTCCTGAAGAAATTAGAAAATATTTTTAAAGGCTCAGATTGTTTTTTGAATGTTAAATTATTTTTAGATAAAAATCAAATCTCATTTGAGCAAAAAGTTAATCACGATGAACGTTAAGATACTATTAATTCATTGAAATAACTTAATTATTAATCACTAATCTATAAAATCAATAACCATGAAAAAGAAAAAAGAAAACTTTGTGCCTCTAAAGCACTCTGACCTTGTAAGAATGGCTCAATTATTTCCGTCAAAGAATGATCTTGATTCAAAAAAAAATGTTGAGGAAAGTTCAGATAAAAATGATGTTAAGTATGATGACGAATTTGAGATAACTTTTATTAGGCGACCCAAAAAGAATCATTAAACTTACATATCGAATAAATTGAGGGCGGATATTGAGCGAACTGCGAATGTATATTTGAAGTTATAAAATCGATTCTTTGTTAAGTAAATTTAGATTGAGCATTTTTTTAACTTAGATAGATTTGGACTTTTTTCTAAGCTCACAAAATCATTTGTTTCACTTATCAAGTCCTCCACACTTTTCCATTCCGCATCAGTCAAATTCAAAAATCCCATACATTTATTGAATGGTTCACATCGGTCGCAATGACCTCTTGTCATCCAAATACCTGGTAGGCCTTCGGGTTGATTCCAGAATTCTTCTCTCCCGGTTTTAGGATTAATTCTTGTTTTCATTTGTATTGTATTAATTGTTAATAATCTTTTTGACTATCAATGAGACTACCCAAAAAATTGTTGCGACGATAAGTCCAAGTACATTACAAAAAATATCTACCGGATCAAAATTGCCATGGATTTTCTTGTCAAAAAAAAGATTGGATAATGACTGTATTACTTCGATTCCAATACCAAAAAAAAGTAATAAAATGAAAATTATAACGTGGTTAGATATCTTGTTCTTTCCAAAATTCTTGTAGAAAAATAAGGCCGCAAGTAGGTAAAACAGAAAATGTAATTCAAAGCCATAAGGTCTAAAAATAGTGGGTAGTTTTATTATAAATCCAATAAATGAAAGTATTAAAAGTGTTATTATTAAACCAATTTCCGAGCTAGTTAATTTCATATGAAATTTCTATTGTTTGTTATATTTCGACTATAAATTAAAAAAACTGTCAAACGGCGTTTTACGGCTTCTAACAAAAATAAACATTTTTTTACAGCGTTTTACGTTTAATTTTACTTCTATGAAAGAGCTTTTTTGAAGGCATTTTTTATCTTTGCTGACTAACTTTTTTCCAAACCACAGCTAATTCAATATTATTTTGTAACAAATTATACTCTTTTCGTTTTAACCATATAATCATCCAGAATTTCTGCCGATGCAGAAGCCAACCGAGCCGAGAGGCCACGGTGGAAAAATGATGAGGGGCGCCGCTCAAAATAAGATGCTAGGCTAGTTCATTCTGAATGATGTTTAAGTTTAACCGCCAATAGGCATAAAATTTTACTATCATGAAAA
>SYKJ01000002.1 GCA_005798205.1 Bacteroidota bacterium
AATAAAATCCAATTCTATTCCTTTGTGAAGAGCGTCTAACCCATTAATATTATATGAAAAAACACCATCTGGAGTAACAATTGTTGGTGTCCTCTGTGGCGGTTTATTTTTCCAAAGGGTGTAGTACATGTTTAAATTGGAGGCGAATTTTTTACTTTTAAATCCATATCCAAATTCAGCAGAGTAAACTTCTTGATTTTTAATTTCCAAAAATTCTTTATTGTTGTTATCAAATACCGTATTCATTCTTGGAGCAATACTTAGAAATCCAGTATTAAAAAATACGTTATTGTGGTCGTCTATGTTATAGTTAGCACCAGTCTTTAGTGTTACACCTGTAAACCATTTTTGTGCAGTAGTTGAGAAGCGCGCCTCGGAAGAATTTATGGTATATTTTGACCCATTGTAATCGAGTGTATCTCCATAGCCAACAATTTGTTCAAATGTTGTATCAGCTAAGACAATATCTTTCTTTCTAAAATAATCTATTCGTTGATATCCTGTCGTATTAATAGACGAAGTTAGGAATGTACTCCACTTGTCTTTTTTGAATTCAACTTGTCCAAATACACCTCCCCACATAACCGTTGCATCGTTGTTATAAGAAACTTTATCTCCCACGCGCTTCATTCCATAACTTGTATTTCCAATACCTGTCGGTTGATTTTCATCTGAGTTATCAATTGCATAATCGCCACCCAACAAATCGTAAACGGATTGATAATGAGCACCTTTGTAATACCTGGCATCAAATCCGACCATGGAAGTGAAGTTATTTCCTAGTCTATTATTCAAAGTTGATAAAATACCAAACCAATTATGATCGTTATTCGCTGCACGCAAATAGTTACTTGAGACATTTTCAGTGAGACTGTAAAGTGGAGAGATATTGGTCGTATTTAAATCGTAAACTCCCTGAATATCGTATAAACCATTTATGGTGTCTCGGTCAGTTAAAGTAGTTCTCATTCCTGTTCCACCACCGTTTCCAATAGATGCATATGCAACAGTGGTAAGACTTATATCTTTACTTGGATTGTATGCGTGTGTAAAATTAATTTGTGGTTTATGAAAAAAATTGACGCGCTCATTAAAGGTTTCTCCATTGAGTATTCCATAATTTGGATTATAGCGTATTCCTCTAGCTCCTTGAGTTGGGGTTGTAAATTGTGAGCTACTAACTAGAGCGATTGAATCTAAGGATTCTTGGTAATTTATTCCTGCACTTTCAGCTAATTTCCTATCAATGACAGCTATCGGCAAGCGAGCTGTTCTCTGACCGTGTGATTGCGGTGCACCATTCACTCCAAAACTAAGTAAGTGCTTATCAAATTTTTTCTGAACTTTTAAAAAATAGGACCAAGCATCTGTAAAACTTGCATCTGCATAACTAGAGCCCCATTTTCTTGAGCCCGCGATGGTGAGACCCCAATTGCCTTTCAATAAGCCAGTGCTGTATCCAAAAGATGTTTTAAACAAACCATAATTATTGATTTCTTGTTTAATCGAAGCACCCATTTTAGAATCAATTCCTTTTGTAATAATGTTCATTGTTCCTCCAACAGAAACAACAGACAATTTTGATGCACCTAATCCTCTTTGAACTTGCATGTTTCGCGTTATATCACCTAATCCATCCCAATTGCTCCAATAAACTTGTCCGTTTTCCATATCATTTACGGGAACACCATCTACCAAAACAGCAATATTTCGTTGGTCAAATCCTCTTATTGAAACGCGTGCATCGCCAGAGCCACCACCTTGCTCAGTGGCATAAGAACCAGGAGTAGAATTAAGTACCATCGGCAAATCTCTTGTTCCTAACTCCTCTGCAATTTGTTTTGCACTCAATGTGGAAAATGCTATAGGAGTTTCACGAGCTTTTGCTATTTCTCCTCTGACAATCACCTCATCAATTAATTTTTCATTTGCACTAGAAGTAGAAAGTGAAAAATCAATAGTTAATTTGCTGCTTCCAACTTGAATAGTTTTAAGCAATGTATCATATCCTATGTAGCTTAATTTTAGACTGAGTGAAGTATTTGCATCTACAGATAATGTGTATACGCCATCAACATTTGTTTTACAAACTTGCTTGTCGCTGCATACTATTTTTACTCCAATGAGTGTTTCTTTTGAATCTTTGTCGAATACTGTTCCACTAAGTTGAACTTTTGTTTGTGTAAAAACTACTGTAATAACAAAAAAACAACTCAGGACAAGAACGAACTTCCTCATAGATTTAGGCAACTAATAGATTAAATAACAAGCTTATTTTATTGGATTACAATATTTGATTGAGCAACTGTAGAATCGGAAAAATACAATTTGATAGCGTAAATCCCATTCGTTAAAAAGCTTAAGTCAATCGTACTTTCTTTTGTTAAAGCTGAGGTTTTCTCGTTAAATACAACTTCCCCAAGCATATTTATTACTTGTATAAATTCAAAATTTTCAGAACTTGAAATATTAAATTGTGCGGTAGTAGAAGGGTTTGGATAAACTACGAAAGAAACATTTTTTTCTATTTCATTTAATTCTGAAACACAAGAACAAATGTGTGTACCTAGATTAGACCATGTATTTTGTGGTAAAGAATCCCATTCATTCGATACAATAAATACAGAGGGATTGGAGCTTACACCAGCTTGAACCGTTGGTTTGCGCACCAAAGTATGATTTTCTGTCCAGACTGCTCCTACAGACCCATCATATGGAAATTCATTTCCCCAACCGTCAGCAGAGCTAATAGAAGCATCTCCGATCTTTCCTAAAAGGTCAATCATATCTGTACCATAAAACAAGCCAATTGCATCATTACCATTCATGTAAGTTGGAGCAGGATAAACACCATCTAATTGATTGGCCATTGCTTGTAACATTGAATCACAGGCAGGGGAGGTAGGAGTTGAAGTAATCTGTCCGTTAGCGATTACAAAAGCTGAATTAGCTGCAATTGAGCCAGATAAATTTAATACTCCACCACTGCTAGAAGTTCCAGATCCATTTGAAAAACGCTCAATGCGATAGCCTGATAAATCGATTGCAGAACCTGTAGGATTGTAAAGTTCAAGGGCTTTATTATTACCCGAGCCTTCAACGTACTCTGAAATAAACAATTGGCTGCAATTTTGAGCAAAAGAAAAAGTTGCACTAAAAAAAGACAAAATAAGTAGATTTTTTTTCATAAATGTTGATTTTAAATGATTTATAGTTAAAATTTTGAAATGATTTAGGGTGCTAAAATTTTAAGCAATTTATTCTTTTTTAAATGGTTTTGGCATCAAATTTGCCTCTAGGAAATCACTTAAAAAATTATGTTCAAATTTAATTCTTTTTTTCTTTTTAATCATTATTTTTTTGTTAACAATAAATAAACCCTTTACTTAAATTTTTAATAGATATCGCAAATTAGTTTCTATTTTTGAATTTCAAACAAACTAGCATGAAAATTTTCTTTTTTACGGGCGTATTTATTTTATTGATACATTCCGTTTACTGTCAAGAACTTACAATTGATAAAATTTGGAAAAAATTTGAATTTTCTTCCAAAAGCGTTGATGGATTTAAGTCTATGAAAGATGGAACTCATTATACGAAACCTGCAAAAAATTCATCCATACTAAAATACGAGCTTATTTCATCTTCAGATGAAGGAACTATTATCGTGGATTCAAAAGATTTAGTCTATGATTCAAATCCTTTAAATTACGATGACTACGAATTTAATTCTGACGAAACGAAAATTCTATTTTTAACAGAAACCCAATCTGTTTATCGAAGGAGTTTTACTGCAAAATATTTTCTTTATGATATTGCCACAAAAAAATTAGAGGCATTGGATGAGGAGCATCAACCACAAACGTTGGCTGAATATTCTCCAAATGGTAAAATGGTTTCATACATTTTTGGCAATGATATTTTTATAAAAAATTTACAAACAGGAAAGGTTACAAAATTGACTACTGATGGCAAACGCAATAAAATAATTAACGGAACAACAGATTGGGTTTATGAGGAGGAATTCTCAATTACAAAAGCTTACGCTTGGTCACCTGACAGTAAATTAATTGCCTTTTTGCGATTTGATGAAAAAGAGGTTAAAAAATATTCTTTGGAAACCTACGGAAATCTCTACCCAGAGCAATACGAATACAAATATCCAAAGGCAGGGGAGGATAACAGTAAAGTCTCTGCTCATTTTATAAATGTTCTAACTGGAAAAATAAGCACTATAGCTCTAGGAGAATTCGAATATATTCCTCGATTAAATTGGGCTGCGAACTCGAATAAATTAATCCTTCAAACGATGAATCGCCATCAAAATAATTTAAAGTATCACTTAGTGGATTTCTCTAAGGGTAAACATAGTTGTCAATTGATTTTTGAGGAAAACTCAGATACTTATATTGATGTTGACGATAATTTATTGATTTTGAAAGATGGTCAGACAATTCTTAGAACGAGTGAAATCGATGGATATAAACATATCTATAAGTTAGGCTTTGACGGAAAAACTACACAAATAACAAAAGGAGCTTGGGATGTGATTGATTTTTTGGGAATTGATGAAACAAGCAATACCATCTATTATTCTGCTGCTGAAAGTGCTGCAATTCAAAAGTCAATTTATGCCATACAACTTGATGGAACTAATAAAAGAGAGTTGTCAAAAGAGAAGGGATATAACAATGCGGAATTTTTATCTGGAATGAAATTTTACATTCACACCTATTCAAATGCAAATTCACCTGCTAAAATATCGCTTTGCAAGAATGATGGCTCAGTAGTCAGAGTTTTGGAAGAAAATCTAAAATTAAAAGACGTACTAAAAAACTACAATTTAAGTCAAAAAGAATTTTTTAAAATTAACGCAAATGGCATTTTATTAAATGCTTGGATGATAAAACCTCCAAATTTCGATGAAAATAAAAAATACCCAGTTTATTTTAATGTTTATGGTGGTCCCGGACACAATGAAGTACTCGATTCTTGGGATGGTTCAGATTATATGTACCATCAATTATTGGCACAAAAAGGCTACATTGTTTTTTCAGTTGATCCAAGGGGGACGATGCATCAGGGTTCTAAGTTTAAAAAATCAACTTATTTGGAGTTGGGGAAATACGAAATAGAGGATATTATAAATTCTGCTAAAGAATTAATTAAAAGACCGTATGTTGATGCAACTCGAATTGGAATTATGGGCTGGAGTTATGGTGGATTTATGTCTGCCCTCGCAATTACAAAAGGTGCCGATATTTTTAAAATGGCAATTGCAGTGGCGCCGGTTACCAATTGGCGTTATTACGACAATATTTACACCGAACGCTTCATGCGAACACCAAAAGAAAACGAAGCAGGCTATGATGGCAATTCTCCAATTAATTTTGTAGACCAAATCAAAGGAAAATTCTTTTTGATACATGGCTCAGCAGATGATAATGTTCATTACCAAAATTCAATGGAGATGATTAATGCAATGGTGAAGGCAAACAAGCAATTTGATTTGTTTATTTATCCAGA
>SYKJ01000051.1 GCA_005798205.1 Bacteroidota bacterium
AGATTCATCAATATTTGGTTTTAATACTCTAAATTTAAATCCCATTGAGGAAAGCAAAGCATATCTTCTCGGTGATTCAGAGCCTAAAACCAATTTCATTTGTAATTGAAAAATAAGGATAAAAGTGGAAGAATCATACTAAGATTTAAGAGAATACTTGTCGTTTTAAAATCTAGGGCCTTTATAAAGCCTGAATATACAAAGATGAATAAGTTGATTAAACCAGCTCCAATTAACAGACCGATAGAAAAATTAGTGAGATGAATTGTAGAACAAATGACCATTACAACACCAATAACTAGGGGCATTTGCAATAAGATCAACGCAAACCAACTTGAGCGATTAACACCAAATTTCATGGGCAAGGAGTAAACATGAATCGCTTTATCACCTTCCATATCGTGGATATCTTTAATTACCTCGCGAGCTAGTATTTGCATAAAGGCACAAAGAGCTAAAAAATAGATATAAGAAAAATCAATGGTGCTGCTCCAAGTTTCAGGATTATAAGGTGAGAAAACCTGCGAACTTTCATTTGCAATTTTAAAATACCAAGCGGCAAGAAGCGGAATACAACAAGTGAGAAGTGCAATCGTTAAGTTCCCTAGAAAAATTGTTTTCTTAAATAAAATATTATAAAACCACAGTAAATTTATTGCTGCCAAGTGAATAAATACGAAGAGAAGCGTATCATAATTGTATGAGAGATAAATTGATATAGTAACTCCTACACAATTTAAAACCAAGTGAAGTAAGATGACCCATCTTTTTTTCAAATGCTTTGTCACTATTACTAATTCAGGTTTATTTATTTTATCTGCTTTTATATCAAAATAATCATTAATCATATTTCCTGCCGAGGTAATAATTAAAGTTGAGAGGATTAAAAGGAAAAAATCGAATATTGAAAAATCAATATATTGAAATGAATTATTTTTAAGAATATTAAATGCAACACCTACCATTGTAAATACAATAAATAGCAAATTCCAAGAACGAATTAAACGAAAAATATACATTATAAAATAATTTTATAAACAGTTCTACGATTTTTTTGATGTGCTTTTTCTATTTCTTTACCATCTTTTAGCTTTCCAATTTCAAAATCAGAAATGAGTGGCATACTTGAACCAAAACCTTTGTATGAAAGTCTTGTAGCTTGAATGCCATTTTCGATTAAAAAATCAAAAACTGATTTGGCTCTTTCTTGTGAAAGAATAAAATTTTGATCTTTGTCACCTCTTGAATCTGTATGACCTCCCAATTCTATTTTAAGTTTTGGATTTTGGTTTAAATATAATATAAATTCTTGTAATTCAATTTTAGAACTTTCTCTAAGCTCGGATTTATTAAAATCAAAAAAGACATTTGAGAGTACATTCTCCAATTGGCTAGTTTCTGGATTTAATGGAATATCTAAATGATAATTTTCTTGTCCATTCGGTATTCTAAGATTAAAATTTAGTGAATATGGAAAATATCCTGGATAAGTTACACTGATTGCATAATCTTTATTTATTGGTAAGGGAACAGTAAATGTACCATCTACCTTATCGGCATCTGAAATAATAACAACCTCTCCACTTTCTATGTCAGTAAGTTTAAAATGACCCGCTATTGCTTTTCTAGTTTGTATATCGAATACCGAACCGTCAAAATAAAATGTTTTAGTAGGTTTTATATCTTCTGGAAGAATAAAATAGTAAATATCTAAATCTCCATAGCCGCCTGTTCTATTGGATGCAAAATACGCAATATCACCTTCTGCTGATACCATTAATGAATTTTCATCGTAAAGTGTATTGATTGGATATCCAAGATTTTCTGCTTTTGACCAATTTCCTTTTGCATCTCTTCTGCTTACAAATAAATCTAAACCACCCATTCCTGCATGACCTCGAGAGGCAAAATACAGTGTATTTCCGTCGGGGTGAATATGAACAGATTCCTCTTCTGATGTGGTGTTTATTGAATTTGGAAGCCGTTCAGCTGGACCCCAGTTTCCATTATTTTGAAGTCGTGAAACATAAATATCGGAGTCTCTTTTACCTTCTTTATTTCGAACACCACGAATAAAATAAAGTGTATTTCCGTCTGACGATAACGAAGGTTGTGTTTCCCAATTTCTTGAGTTTACGTTTCCAGGTAGATTTACAGGATTCATCCAATTATTACCAAGTCGTTTTGTAAAGAATAAGTCGCAACTTCCATATCCTGTTCTCCCATATCCATAATCCCCGTATTCATCAGAGCAAGCAACGAATATTAAACTCTTTCCGTCGGAAGAAATAGTTGGTGCGCCCTCATTATTTAGAGTGTTTACATTTTTTGGCATTTCTTTTGCTTTTTGCCAATTATCAATAGTATCGCTTTCAGTTACAAAAAAATCTTCTTGATATTGGCCTTTTATCTTCATTTCTAATTTTCTTGTAAAAAGCATGGTTTTACCGTCTACAGTTAAACAAGGATAGTATTCTGCGTTTTCGGAATTTACTCCAGGCCCCACATTTATTGGGTCAAAAGATTTTGGTTGTGAAATTGCAAAAGTCGCAAATCGTGCATTTGCCTCCATCTCTCGGGCAGAGGGCAACCATTCTTCAACTGTGTTTGGATTTCTAATAAATAGTTCAATGTTTTTTAGAGCCGCAGCATATTGTCCAGTTCTTAATTCACATGCAGCTAAGAAAAAATTAGTTTTACTGCTTGTACTGTGAAATGGGTCAATACTTAATGCTATTTTATAATGGTTTATAGCTGTTTCAAATGCCCCAATTCTTTCATTTAATTCTGCAGCCAAAACATGAGCCTCCCAAAAGTTGGGGTCTTTTTCAATTGCCTTATTAGCAAAATTTATACCAAGTTGATAATCGGGGGTATTAGTCTGAGGATTGATATTTTGCCTCGGGGCTAATCGAGCTTTTTCAAAGAGTTTTATAGCTTTTTTACTTTTACTGGAGTATAAAAATTGTGCATTTGAGGATGAAACTTGCACTAAAATAAATAGAGTAAATAAAATTAATTTTAACATAAAAATCGAGCTAGGGAATATTCATAAATTTGTGAGTTTGTAACGATATTCGCCATCTATTGTTACTTTTAATATAGTTTATTATTAAAGGGCTCACTAATTCACTTTTTGACCACTCAGGTTGTAGATAGAGTTTACATTCTGAACTGACTTTTTTAGCATGGTTTTCAGCCCAAGGTATATCAGATGGGTGGCTTATAACAACTTTAAGTTCATTAGCAAGATTATAAGCTTCATCGCAGGGCGCTTTGAATTTTTTTGGCGAAAAACAGTACCAGTCTACTTTTCCTTTAAGTTCGTAGCAACCTGAAGTTTCAATGGCAACCTCAATATTTAGTTTTTTGAGTTTTTTTATAATAGGATTTAAATCATACAGAGCTGGTTCTCCTCCGGTTAAAACGACAAAATCCGTGTCTGTATTTTGAATTTCAGTGATAAGAAAATCAATGCTAATCATTGGGTGCTCTTCGCTGTTCCAACTCTCTTTTACATCACACCAAACACAGCCAATATCGCATCCAGCCAATCTTACAAAATAAGCTGATCTTCCTGTGTAGAATCCTTCTCCTTGAAGTGTAAAAAAGTGCTCCATGATTGGAAGGCTCTTTTCTGCATCAAATTTTTTATATTCCACTCTCAAAGTTAATAATAACTATCTTTATATTACTAATCAAGTTCATACATAAAGTGTTATTGTTATATTTGTTATAAAACTAAATCATACTAAACATGAAAAATACTTTTACTTTTTGTTCTATTGCTTTTTCACTTTCCACATTGTTTGCTCAGCAACAATTAGGGAATTCAAATATGGAGGCTTGGGAAAATATTGGCGCAGCCACAGAAGAACCAACTAATTGGAATGGATTTAAATCTGCCAGTGGTGGTTTAGCTGCCTTTGCTTCTCAACAAGTCATACGGTCTACTGCTATCCGATCAGGAGCCTCAGGCATGTATTGTGCTCGTATTTGGTCGAAATCTATACTTGGAATTGTTGCAAATGGTACACTGACCCTTGGTAGAATTAATATGGGAAGTACCACTGTAACGGATATTTCTGCAAATTACAATATTTCCCTTACGAACGATCCAAATTTTTCTGAGACTTTAGGTTCCTTGCCAGATTCAATTGTTTTTTGGGCAAAATATACTGCTGCTCAAGGTCAACTTGCAAGAATTAATGCTCTTGTTCATGACGCTTTTGATGTACACGATCCAATTGATGCAGCTTCAAGTTCTCATGTTTTAGCAACAGCAACTTTAAATTATCCCCCTAATGCTAATTGGGTGCGTTATTCTGTTCCATTCATGCCTTATGCTTTTACAGGAACAGCCCCATTACCGCAATACATGTTGGTTACTTTCGCTACAAACAATATTCCTGGAGGAGGTGCAGCAAATGACGAGGTTTTGCTTGACGATATTCAATTAATTTACAACTCAAATGTTGGGGTAGAGGAATTAAATTCGACATTTTACACTCATTATTCTACGGAAAATGGTTTAATTATTTCAGGAGATGATTTAAGTTATGAAGTCTTTAATTTGTCAGGACAACTTCTTAAGCAGGGTTCTGAAACCGAGTTAAATGGCTTGAAATTAAATTCAGGAATTTATATTGTGAAGTCAAGCACTAGCAGTAAAAAAGTGCTAGTTCCTTAATTTTTGGAATGCGTTACCTAATTCTAAATGTTGTTTTAATTTGCTTTACCAGTTCGCTTTTGTCGCAAAATGCAAAGGTGCTGGGGTTTGTAAAAGATGAAAAGGGTAATGCTATTGTGGGTGCATCCGTTATCTATAGAAAGGATATTACTTTTGGAGCCGTTACGAATGAAAAAGGGGCCTATGAGCTGACTATTCCCAGTGGCACTTGTCGCCTAATTGTTCGCTATACTGGAATGATTTCCGATACCTTAAGCATTCTTATTTCTGATAATGAAGAAAAAAAAATCGATTTTGTATTGCGCTCATTTGTCAAAGAGTTTGATCAAGTTATCGTAAAGGTCGGAAAGTTTGATAAGCCTATCGAAGAACAAACTGTCACTATGTTGGTGTTGAAGCCAGAAATGATAGAAAATAAAAATACCCGAAGTATTGAAACCGCATTAGATCAAACTCCTGGACTAAATATTTTAGATGGCGAACCTCAAATCAGAGGTGGAAGTGGCTTTACATTTGGAGTTGGATCCAAGGTTGCAGTTTTAGTTGACGATATGCCAATGTTATCTGGAGATGCTGGAAGACCTGAATGGGGATTTATTCCGGTTGAAAATATCAGCCAAATTGAGGTGATAAAAGGTGCAGCTTCAGTTCTTTCTGGAAGTTCTGCATTATCAGGATCCGTTCACATAAGAACCGCATATCCTACTTCAAAACCACTTACTAAAATTAATGTTTATTCTGGAATTTACTCTAGTCCAAATCAGCCGGATTCAAAATGGTGGAAACAATATCCGGGGATTAATGGACTTAATTTCTTGCACTCTAAAATTTATGGTAATTTAGATTTAGTAATAGGGGGAAATTTAAATATTGATCACGGTTATATTGGTCCGCCGATTACTGACTCTATTGTTGCAACTGTATTTCCTGATACGATTACAAATTTTAGCGAAAAGGATTTGATTTCAAAAAGAGCACGTGTAAATTTTAATTTACGCTACCGTTCACAAAAAATCAAGGGCTTAAATTATGGTATGAATGGCAATTTTATGGCCTTGCATACAAATATGCCGCTTGCTTGGTTGAATGATTCCTCTGGCTTATACCGCGCTTACCCTGGAGCTATTTTTTTACAAGATCAATTGATTTTTAATGTAGATCCTTTTGTCAATTTTTTTACGCAAGCAAATGGGAAACATTATCTAAGAACACGTATTTTGTTTGTTGACAATGAAATGAGTGCAAATCAATCGAATCGTGCTTCTACTTTTTATGGGGATTACATGTTTCAAAAAAGTTATCCCAACCTAAAAAACTTAGATTTTATTGGCGGTTTAACAGGAACTTTTACGAATTCTTTTGCTAATATCTATGTTGGCTCTGGTTCTCCAAATAATCAATTACTCAATCTATCAGCATACACGCAATTAGAAAGTAAATTTAATAGTTCCTTAAATATTTCTGTGGGTGGTCGTTTGGAATATTTTGAATTGAATGATACAGTAACTGCCCTAAAACCAATATTTAGAGCTGGAGCGAGTCTTAAAATTTACCAAGAAACATATTTACGCGCATCCTACGGACAGGGGTATCGTTTCCCTACAATTACCGAACGCTTTATAAAAACAGGAGTTGGAAATTTTGGTGTTTTTCCAAATCCAAATTTAAAACCTGAAAGTTCGTGGAATGCAGAAATTGGAATTAAACAAGGTTTAAAATTAGGTGGTGTGATGGGCTATTTGGACATTGCAGGTTTTTGGCAAGAATACCAAAATACAATTGAATACATGTTCGGAATTTGGAAGCCTTTTAATTCTCCTGAAACTATGAGTTCTGGTGCTGGATTTATGTTTTTAAATACTGGAAAATCTCAGGTTTTAGGAATAGATTTGTCATTTTCTGGGGCGGCAAGTATTTCAAAAAAATCGACGATTACTTTTCTCTTAGGTTATAATTATATAGTACCAACAACGCTGACTCCAGATTATGAGTATGCACAAGATTCTGTTGGAAGAGTTTTTAGTTATAACACTACATCTCTTGATCCTAAAAATAGCATCTTAAAATACCGATTTTTACACAATGTAAAACTTGACGCTGAATATACTTACAATAAAAAGTTTTCTTTTGGAATGAGTGGCAAGTATTTTTCAAAGATTATCAATATGGATGCAATTATCAAAGATTTTGAGCAAACAACAATTGATGCGGACATACTTCAGGATTTGCGTTATATGGATTACTACAATGCGCATCGTTTTGGTAATTGGATATTTGATATGAGAATTTCTTACAACGTATCAGAGACCCATAAATTTGCTTTAATTGGCAGTAATATCTTAAACCGTAGTTACTCACTTCGCCCATTAAAAATAGAGGCTCCAAGAACAATGATGATTCAATATACTTGCAAGTTTTAGGTGTAAAAAATAATCAGCTATTTTCAAGCTCATATCTCAAAAAATTCAAAGCACTTGAAACAGTCATTTGAGTTGTTCTTTCTCTGTTGTCTCCGAATTGAAATTTTCGCGTGAGTATTTTAGTTGGTAATGCAATAGCAATCCAAACAAGACCTACGGGTTTTTCTGCTGTTCCACCATTTGGACCTGCTATTCCACTTGTTGAAATGCAGCAATCAACCCCTAATTTTTCTCTTCCACCAATGGCCATTTCCTTCACAACTTCCTCGCTTACTGCACCGTATTTTTCAAGTGTTTCGGGAGAGACGTTTGCTAAACTTGTTTTAAGTGAATTACTATAAGTAAGCAAAGAACCCATAAAATAGCGTGAAGCACCAGAAATAGTAGACAATTGACTTGCTAATAAACCCGAGGTACAGCTTTCTACCGTGCCAATTGTCATTTTTTTTATAAGCAGCAATTCTCCAACAATTTGTGGCAAGCTATCATTTTCAAAACCGAAAAGAGCTTCTGGAATTAACTTTTTTAGCTCGACAAAACATTCGTCAATGATTTCTTTGTCCTCCTCTCCACGATAGGATGTTATTCTCAATTTTACAATTCCTGGGGAAGGTAAGTAGGCTAAATTTAGATTTTTTGAGTAAAGAGAATTTTCCCATTTATCAATTATTTCCGCTAGAAATGATTCTCCAATCCCTTGAGTTAAAGCTGTTTTAAAATAAATAGATTTTAAAGTAAAGTTCTTTTTTAGTCTAGGAATAACCTCATTTTCCATAATTCCTTTCATTTCGTATGGAACACCTGGAAGACTGATATAAATTCTCTTTTTTTGTTCAAACCACATCCCAGCAGCAGTTCCATAATCATTATTTAAGATGAGGCAATCTAAGGGCAATTCCGCTTGTTGAATATTGCTAGCCAACATCGGTCGATTTCTCTGAGAAAAATAGTCTTCAATTTTTTTTAATGTTGGAAGATGCAGTTCTAAACTTGTATTAAAATAAGTGCAAAGTGTATGTTTTGTGATATCATCTTTTGTAGGACCTAAACCTCCTGTGATAATTACGCAGTTTGTCTCTGCATGCATTGTGTCGAGAGCATTAATGATGGCTTCTTTTGTGTCTGAGATAACAGTTGTACGAATTATTCGTGCTCCAATAAGCGACATTTGTTGTCCAATCCACGAAGCATTTGTATTTATTGTCTGACCAATCAATAACTCATCACCAATACTGAGGATTTCTACATTCATTTTTTCTTAAATTTTGCTATGGATTCTATGTGTCCAGTATGAGGAAATTGATCCACCAAAGAAAATTTCTCTAGATTGTAGCCAGCTTGAATTAGTGTATTGGTATCTCTGGCTTGAGTGGAAGGATTGCAAGAAATGTAAACAATATTTTTTGCGCCAAGATCAATTACTTTTTCCAATGTTTTAGGCGCAATTCCAGCTCTTGGAGGATCCAATACAATGCTTGCAATTGTTTCATGAAATTCAGGATGTTGTTTGAGAAACTTGCCAACATCAGCAGCAAAAAATGAGATGTTTGAAATTTTATTGCTTTGCGCATTTTTTTTTGCGTCCTCGATGGCTTCTTCCACTATATCAACACCGATTATCTGAGCTGAATTATTTCGCATTGAAAGTAATTGACCGATAGTTCCTGTTCC
>SYKJ01000052.1 GCA_005798205.1 Bacteroidota bacterium
AGAAGCAGGAAATACCTACCCAAGTTTTGATAAATTTAACCCCTTTAACGTGAAAAGAACAGCTGGCATCGGAATTAGAGTGTTTTTACCTATGTTTGGCATGCTTGGATTAGACTACGGATTTGGTTTTGATAAATTAGACTCCTGGGCAACTGGATTTGGAAGCGGAAGCGACCAATCCATATCAACAAAAGGATATTATCCTAAACTAAGTTTTTCAATAGGTATGAACTTAGGAGAACTTTAACAATAATTACGTACCTTCGCCGTTCTCTAAAATAAAAAATTAATAATGTTGAAGATTTTTCTTCTTTCTCTTATAATTGCTATCACAACTTTTGTAGAAGCTCAAGAGTTTGTATACATTGACTCTGATTATATCTTAAAAAATGTTCCAGAGTATATACAAGCAAAAGAAAAACTAGATGGCTTAGCTGAAAAATGGGCGAAAGAAGTAGAAGATAGATACGCCGCCATTAAAACTAAGAAAGCAAATTTTGATCGCGAAGAGGTATTACTTCCTACAGAGGAAAAACAAAAAAGAAAATTAGAAATTGAAAAGCTCGAAAAAGAAACCATCGAGCTCCAAACACAACATTTTGGAGCGAATGGAGATTATTTCCAAAAAAGACAAGAATTAATCAAACCAATACAAGATCGTATTTTTACAGCAATGAAAAAAATCGCAAAAAGAGATTCATACTCTTTTGTATTTGATAAAGCAAATCAAAGTAACTTGGTTTACGCTGTTAAAGAATCAGATATAAGCGATGATGTATTAGAAGAAATGGGAATCACAAAATAAATTAAATACAATGAAAAAAATCTTTATTATTTTAAACTTGTTTATTGCAAGTAGCTTGTTTTCACAATCGAGAATTGGTCATGTTAACTCTCAACAGTTATTAGACACCATGCCTTCTCGATTAGACGCTTTAGAGAAACTAAAAAAATTCGAACAAGACGGCTACCAAGAATTAGGTGAAATCCAAAAGGATTTGGAGGCTGCGTACAAGAAGTACGAGCAAAATAAAAGTACTTGGTCCCCAGTTATTTTGAAGATTGAAGAAGAAAAAATTATAAAAAAACAACAAGGACTTGAAGATAGACAAACAACCTTGCAACAGGAAATGCAAATCTATACGCAGGAATTAAACAAACCTATTTTAGATCGTATAAAAAAAGCTACTGAAATAATTGCTGATAGAAAAAAATTAAATTATGTAATTGAAGAAAGCTCTGCTCTTTACTTTAAAGGAGGCATAGATTGCACCGCTGAAGTCATGGTTGAATTATTGCGTCTCGATGCAGAGGCAATTAAAAATAAATAACAGATCGTAAATTGAAGAAAGGCAATCTATTTAGGTTGCCTTTTTTAGTTAGTTTTAACTAATGAATAAATATTCTCCGATAGGAATTTTTGACTCTGGTTATGGAGGATTAACAGTGCTTTCTGAAATACGAAAAACTCTACCCCATTTCGACTATATCTATTTTGGAGATAACGCAAGAGCGCCATATGGAAATAGGTCCTTTGACTTAGTTTATGATTTTACTTTAGAAGCCGTAAAATACCTTTTTTCTCAAGGTTGCCCATTGGTGATATTAGCGTGTAATACAGCTTCTGCAAAAGCTCTACGGACAATACAACAAAAAGATTTAGAAAACTTGGATTCCACTAAAAGAGTTCTGGGAGTTATTCGTCCTAGTGCTGAAGAAATTGGTGCACTTACTAAAACAAAACATGTTGGGATTCTAGGCACAAATGGGACTATTCAATCAGAATCTTACCTTATAGAACTAAAAAAGCATGCGCCAAATGTAAAAGTAACACAACATGCTTGCCCTTTGTGGGTTTCATTAATTGAAGCCGATTTGCACAATACAAAAGCAGGAAAGTTGTTTATCGAAAACGACGTTAAAGAACTAATGGAAAAAGATCCAACAATTGATGCAATCATTTTGGCTTGTACTCACTATCCTATTTTAAAAAAGCAAATTCAGCAATTAGTTGGAAAAAAAGTAAAAGTAGTCTCACAGGGTCCTATTGTTTCAGAGAAACTAGTTCATTATTTAAACCGGCATAAAGACATGGAATTGCGCATTTCTAAACATGGAACCTGCAGTTATCAGACAACAGAAAATGCAATAGTTTTTAATAAAAATGCCCTGCAATTTTTAGGAGAGAAAATCCAGGCGAGACATATATCACTTTAATCGCTATTTTGCTTTTTTTTCTAAGCGCTCCATGATTTCTGTTTGCATCTCTTGCAATTCAGCTATATTTTTCGAATAATAGCCAAAACTTGAGTCAAAATTAGTTTTTGTTACACCAAACTTTTTTAATACAAGCGATACAGAAGAATCCAGAGCATTTATATTTTGATTTGTGGCGCTATAAGTTGACTGATAATAGGTTTCTAAAACAAAAACTTCTTCCAAAATACCAATCATTTTTTCTTTTTCAATAAGGTCTTTAGGGCTTGAGTCGTTGACACCGCAGGAAAGAAAAAATAAAAAGAGTATAATAAAAAACCTATTATTCATATACATTAATTATTAAACCTTAATCTTTGTCCCATTTTTTGATCAAAAATAACACCATCTTGAAAAACAATAGCGCCATTCACAAAAGTTATTTCTATCGTATTTGAAAATTGTATACCTTCAAATGGCGACCACCCACATTTATAGAAACAATTATCTTTTGTGACAATTGGGCTTTTATTTTCAGAAATAATTACCAAATCAGCTTTATAGCCTTCTCGAATAAAACCCCTTTCTTTTATTCGGAATAATACCGCTGGTGCATGGCACATCTTTTCAATTACTTTTTCGATACTTATAACTCCCTCTTTTACCTTTTCAAGCATTGCTAATAAAGCATGTTGTACCAAAGGGCCTCCTGAAGGAGCATTTAAGTATGATTGATTCTTTTCCAGTAAAGTGTGTGGCGCATGATCTGAGGCGATAACATCAATTCGATTATCAAGAACAGCCTTCCATATTCCTAAACGATCATCTTCTGTTTTTACAGCAGGATTCCACTTAATGTAATTCCCTTTTGTTGCATAATCTTTATCTGAAAACCATAAGTGATGTATACACGCTTCGGAAGTAATTTTCTTTTGTTCAAGTGGTATTGTATTATCAAATAAGTGTGTTTCCTTTTCTGTCGACAAGTGCAAAACATGCAAGCGGCTACCATACTTTTTTGCTAAAGCAACAGCCAAAGATGATGAGAGAAAACAAGCCTTCTCACTTCTAATTTTTGGGTGTTCGTGAATTGGAATTTCTTCCCCATATTTTAATTTTGCTTGTTCTATGTTGTTTCGGACAGTACTTTCATCTTCACAATGAGTAGCAATTAACATCTTAACACGTGAAAAAAGACCTTCTAAAATACTTTCTTTATCAACTAACATATTTCCTGTTGATGAGCCCATAAAAACTTTTATCCCGCAGACATTTGAGGAGTTTGTTTTCAAAACTTCTTCTAAATTATCATTAGAAGCACCCATAAAAAAAGAATAGTTTGCTGCGGAATTTTGAGCAGCAATTTCATATTTTTCCTCTAACAATTTTTGAGTTAAAACATTTGGAATAGTGTTTGGCATTTCCATAAATGAGGTAATTCCTCCAGCAATTGCAGCTCTTGATTCTGAAGCTATTGTAGCTTTATGTGTCAATCCGGGCTCTCTAAAATGAACTTGATCGTCAATGCAACCTGGCAATATTAACTTTCCTCTTAGGTCAATTTCCTTAGCTCCCCATACATTGTCTAAAATAGGCCCTATTTTTTCTATCTTATCTTTATTTATAAAAATATCTGATGAAAAAATCTTTCCCTCATTGACAATAATGCCGTTTTTTAAAAGATAGGCACTCATAGATTCATTCGTTTCATTTTCCAAACACCCCAAAATGCTTCTTTAAAAATACCTGCAGACATTTTTGATGAGCCGCGTATTCGATCTGTAAAAATAATTGGGATTTCCTTAATATTAAACCCACATTTTATAGCAGCATACTTCATGCATATTTGGAAGGCATAGCCTTTAAAAATATTATTTTGCAATTGAATTGATTCAAGTACTTTTCTGTGATAGCATTTAAATCCTGAAGTTGTATCTTTTATATTCATCAATAAAACTATACGCACGTAAACACTTGCAAAATAAGACATTAAAATACGTTTAAATGGCCAATTTTTAACTTTGCCACCTTTGCAATAACGCGAGCCAATAACAAGGTCAGCTCCATTTGAACAAGCTTCTTTAAGTCTTATTAAATCATTTGGATCGTGAGAAAAATCACAATCCATTTCAAAAATATAAGTATAGCCCTTATCCAATGCCCAGTTAAACCCATGAATATATGCAGTTCCAAGGCCCATTTTACTTTTGCGAG
>SYKJ01000053.1 GCA_005798205.1 Bacteroidota bacterium
CACCTTATCTATTGTCTACACGATTGGGGGTAGTGCAATTGAAGGTGTTGATTACAATAATTTATTAGATACGATAGTATTTTTACCAGGAGTGGACACTGTAATTCTAAATTTAACTCCCATTCAAGATAATACAATAGAGGGATATGAATCGATTAATATTACTGTTAACATCATTAATCCATGTGGTGATACTATTGCTTCCTCAGGGACAATTTATGTGTGGGATGGTCCCACTATAGATACATTAATAGCTACAAATGCTAATTGTAATCCCATTGGTTCGGTAACTGTTTCCATTATTGATCCATCAGTTCCTGCTTTTTATAATTGGATAGGGCCCGGAGGCACGACTTTTAACGGTGCCACTTGGACTGGTGTTGACACAGGAGTATATACTGTTAACGTAACACAGGCAGGTTGTTCTGTATCAGATAGCGTAGAAGTTTTTCTCACGCCAGACCCTTTGGCGGTATTTAGTTTCACTCCTCCATTGTCTAATTGTCAGCCGCTTTCTTTAAGTTTTGTGAACTCTAGCACAAATAGTAGTATTTATTCGTGGAGTTTTGGAGATGGAAATAGCAGTTCGGTAGCTAATCCAACACATACGTATTCAAATCAACCTTTTGGTACGCTTACTGTTCAACTTAGTGCATACGTAGATCCATTGTGTGCATCTGATACAACACTTACCATTAATCTTGATGTATGCGCTTGTACAGATTCAAGTGCTTTAAATTATGACCCCTTAGCAAATGTTGATGATGGCTCTTGTATTTTTCCTAATCCTGAGGTTTTTGCACCAAATGTCTTTACACCTAATTCTGATAATGAAAATCCTACTTTCTTTTTAAGTGGGAAGAACCTAGTGTCTTTAGAATTAACTATTTTGAATCGTTGGGGGCACCTTGTTTTCTCTGGAAATAGTTCAGATTTAATTAGCAACAATCCCGCATGGGACGGTAAAATAAATGGTGAATTAGCGCTGCCTGGCACCTATTTTTACCTCTATAAAGTCACGGGAATAACCGGAGAAATCGTAGAGGGCCACGGGTTCTTACACCTAGTTTTAGATTAACTTCTTTAGTTTCTGCCTTTGATATGATTTAAACGAAAGATGAATATTCACTCTATGTCAAAATCATTAAAAAAGACACTTCTTTTTATTTTCGTTCCCATTATAGTACTTGGTTTTATAAGCTATTTTTATTTTTCAGAGAAAAAAGTTGCAAATGGAAAAGAATATGGGGGGGCTGTCACTTATTATGCCTCAGAAAAACAAACTTGCTTTTTTCCATTAAGCGCAAATTCTGTTGCTGAACAAAGAGTTTTATCACAGATTTATGAGTCTCTCTTGAGAATTGACGAGAATAATAACTTAGTGGGCAATCTCGCTAAAGAATTTAAAATTAGTGCCGACTATAAAACAATAGAGCTTAAAATAAGAGACGATGTATATTTTCATTCTGACCCTTGTTTTGGCTCAAGAGCACAAAAAATGACCATTGAAGATGTAAAATTTTCTTTGGAATTTGCCTGTTCTTCAAGCCCTTTGAATAAGTTAAGTCATTTACTCACAAACAAAATTGAAGGGGGAACCAATTTCTTTCAACTTTCAGCTGCTGGCTTTACAAAATCAGGGGTTTCTGGGATTCAAATTATTGACCAACAAACGCTCAAAATTAAATTAACCGATACATATCTTGGATTTTTAAATTTGCTTTCTCATCCTAATTTAGCAATTTTTTCAAAAAAATCTTTTGAGTATTATGGCGATGAGATTGTGAATCACGCTGTTGGAACGGGTGCTTTTTGTTTAGGAGTAAGAAATGTATCTTCTCTTTCCTTAGTTAAAAATGAGAACTATTGGAAAAAAGATCGTTTTGGAAACCAACTTCCATTTTTAGATGAAATTCGAGTTGTTTATGCTAAACAAGCAAGTGATGAATACAATGCTTTTTCTAAAAACAAAGCTGACATTCTTTTTCAATTACCCCTTGACCACTTAAATGATGCCTTTGGATCTCTATCCGCCGCACAAAAAGGAGAAAATTCACTGCATAAGATAATCTATAAAAAGGGGTCAAAAATTCATTATTTAGCATTTGACTGCACAACATTTCCATTTAACAATGAAAATGTTCGAAGAGCATTTAATTTAGCAATAGATAAAAAACAAATTTGTGATGAAGTTTTAAATGGTGATGGCCGTGCTGCGATTTATGGTTTTGTTCCAAATAGCAACTACTATTCTCAAGAAATTAATGCTGGGGTAGAATTTAATGTAAATCTTGCTAAATCACTTTTACTCAAAGCTGGGTTCGATAAAAGAAAGCCCTTCCCAAAACTTTTTCTGTATGTGAGTTCGCTTAAAGGAAGCAGTACAGATAAGTGGTGTTCAGCGCTTATTGCTCAATTAAAAACAAATTTAGATGTTGATTTAGAAATTGTATACTGCACTTTAAAAGAGAAAAATAAAAAAATCAATGATAAAACAGCAAAAATTTGGAAAACTGGCTGGGAGGCAGATTATCCCGATGCAGATTCATTTCTTGAACTATTTTATAGTAAAAACAACTATTCAAAATTCTTAGATAAAGAATATGACAGCGTATTTCTTAAGTCACAAACACAAATTAACAAAGAGGATAAAAAAAGAATGCAACAAGAAGCTGATAAAATTTTAATTGAGCGGGCGGCGGCGATTCCTATTTATAGTGAAGATAATTTTATTATCCTCAACTTAAAGGTGCGTGATTTTAACATAAATAATTCAGGATTAATAGACTTCTCGAAAATTTATTTGAAAGAACTGAGGTAAAATCTCTAGTCTACTTCAAAGCGTCTTCAACCCAAGATTTCCCCCAATTTTCTATTTCTTCAGTTGTCCATAAAGAAGGATAAAAAATTCTTTTTTGTAATCTTGGAGGAAGGTATTTCTGCCAATTTGTTCCTCCTGTTGCAGGAATATCTTTTTCAGAACGAGCCAAATAACGGACTGCTGATTTATAGTGTGCCAGAGGCCAATTAATATTTATATTTATGTCCATAGAACGCAAAACTCCTTTAACAAAAGAATCTTGTTGGTCTTCGGGAGAAAGGGTGTTGTAAATTTGCCACAAATTTTTTGATTTACACTTTTCTCCAAGCGCTAGAAGTCGCTCATTATAACGTGATTCAAATTGGGTTAATGTTAGTGTTTTTTCTCCCGATGTTATTTCTGTTGCCCCTTCTTTCCAATAAATGCAAGTAAACATCTCATCAATTGATGAAGAAAGAGAAAAGTTTTTTCTTTTTTCCAAAGAAACCAAATTAATAAAGTCAGAGCTATAAATTTCTATTTCTCGGTATTGAACCGACTGAAAACCGCTTGCTGGCAACAATGACATTCGGAATTTTAAAAATTGATCGCGTTCCATACCATCAATCATAATATCAAAGCTCTTCGTTAAAGCCTCAAAATATTTATTAATTCGTGTTACACGAGTAATGAAAAAATGATTGTCTATATTCGTTTTTTCTCCTAATTGCTCAAATTCACGAAGTGCTAATTTAAAGTACAATTCTGTGATTTGATGATAGGTTATAAATACCTCCTCATCTGGAAATTTTGTTTTTGGTTTTTGTAAGCTCAAAAGAGTATCTAGCTGAATATAATCCCAATATGTGGTTACGTCAGCGTACAATAATCCGTCTAAATAAGAGGATAAATCTTGCCCTAAAGCGCTGTATTTTTTCTCGAGGAGAGCAAGTTTTTCTAAAATTTCTGGTGATAAATCCATTTTCGAGCTTTACAAGTGTCGAAAATAAGAATAAATTC
>SYKJ01000054.1 GCA_005798205.1 Bacteroidota bacterium
ATAGTAGTAAAACCAGTTGAAACAATGTAATTTCTTTGTAGGGTAAACGGGAATGTTGTTGGTAAAATTGCAGATGCAGATGCAATTATGGAATCAGCATTATTTCTAGGAATGTAATATGCAAAGCGCCCGAAAATTGTGTTTTCGTTACTTCTTGGATATTCCAAGCCAAAATTAAAGCCATAAAATGTTTTTTCTATTCCAAATCCATTCATTGTTCCGACCCCGCCTGTAATTCCGAGTTGTCCAAATAAAATTGAATTAAATAAGAGGAATGAAAAAATTATTAATTTGGTTTTCATTTGATTAAAATAATTTATCAACAGAATTATGGCACAAAAATAGATTTTAAAATTAATAAAATAAATTTTACAAGTAAGATATATAATATCTAAATCTTGTTTTATACCTTTTTTAATAAGCTAATTGGCTAAAAATAAATAAAATACGCATAAATAGTATATTAAAAATATTATTTAATAAAAAATAGTTTTTTTTTTTTTTATTTTAACCTTATTGATTAAATTTGACCTCAAAATAATTTTTTGAAAAAACAATATTTCTTTTCTTTTGTTCTTGCGACACTTTCTTTTATCGCTGCAAAATCTTTGCAAAAGGTTGGTGTGGAAAATTATTATTATGAAAAAGCCTCAACATTTTCGAAAGAAGATGGCTATTTCGATCTTTTAAATCCAAACAACATTTCTATGCTCCCAATGGGTATAGAATCTTTCTCAAGTATTTCTTTTCTTGACTCTACTATTTTAATTTGTCTTCAAGAAGAAAGTGGTTCATTAGTTTTATTAGATTCTTATTCGAATAAGGTTTTAAGTCCTCTGAACTTAAACCTGCCTGATAAAATAATTGATTTTTCAAGCATAGATTCTACAATTATTTTAGTGGATGATAAAATGCAAGTTCATTTTCTTTCATCGCCTTACGATTCAAGTTCTATTGAGAGCACAACAGATATTTTAAGTGATTGGAAATCGGCTGCAACTTGTGTTCATGAATCAACAAAACGATTGTTTATTCTATCTGAATCTAATTTAGACAGCGAAAATCCAATTAATAATTCCGTTTATACTTATAGTCTTGCTAAAAGGAAATTAAGCGAAAAGTCTCTATTTGATATTTCTGTAAGTGAAATTGAATTATTTGCTATGGAAAATAACATTAGCATACCTGAAAAGGTAATTAACCAATTAGATACTGCATTCGAACTGATTTTTAATCCATGTGCGATGGCAGTTCATCCAAAAACAAATGAAATTTATGTTCTTTCTGCTGAAAATAGAAGTATTGTAATTTTCAATCAATTTGGGGAAATAATCAATTTAGTGTTTTTAGACGAAAAACAATTCTCAAATCCCACAGCAATGACTTTCCATTCTTCAGGTGATATATTGATTTCAAACTCTGATTTAATGTCGCCTGCGATTGTGCGTTGCAAATGGAACAGATTATTTCTTAAAAATCCAGGTAGCAATTTACTACTAAGTAGATAGTATCCACTTCCTCATAAAAGGCCCTTCGTTCATTAATAAGTCAAGTATAGACAAATTAGCAGTAAATGTTTTACCGTAACTAAAAACCTGTTGGTATTCTTTTACTTGATGTGCGTGATTTAAAAAGTCTGTTTTTCTATAATCGAATTCAGCATTTATTTTAAAGTCGATTGAATAACGAATTGTTTCATCTATTTCAAGAACAGAAAATAGAAATTCTAGAATTCTTTTGTTTTTATCTATAAGAAACTCATCTTTTGCAAAAATTAGTTCATAAATAGCTTGTTCGTAATCTTCAAAAAAAGGAGCGGATGCGTAAGCACTTTTTATAGCCCTCCAATGGTTTAGCTGCCATTTTTTCTCATGATCTATAAGAATGTCTTTGGTTTTAATTTTCATACCGCTAGCGTGAACTATTGGGACGCTCAGGCGAAGAACTCCATTTCCTGTTAAAATCTCACAGCGATTACGAATACTTTGTTTTATAAAATTTTCATGAATTTCAAGAACTGAATTTTGTTTGGATAAATAAACTTTCAAATAGTGAATAGAAGGAAAATAGGCAATCGGCAGAAGCGTCATTATTGAATAAATTTGAAAATTCGTTCTGAACGAATTCCCAAATAGGCACTTTTTGAAAACCAAACCAGAGAGGCTCTTCCTACAATATGGTCCTCTGGAACAAAGCCCCAAATTCTTGAATCTGCAGAGTTGTATCGATTATCTCCCATAAGCCAATAATAGTTCATTGAAAATGTATAAGTAGTTCTTTTCTTACCATCAATAAGAATTGTGCCATCTTTATTTTCTTGTAGTGTATGACCTTCGTATGCCTTGATAATACGACGATACCAAGCAATATTATCTTTTGAAATTTTAATTGTTTGCCCTTTTGCAGGAACAGTAAATTCTTGAAAATCGGTTGTCGTATTATTGATAAAGAAATCTTTTGGAAAGACACTTGCATTTTCGATTAATTCAGAATTACTTGGCTTATATTCTTTGTTACTGCTATATCTTGGAGTTCTGTAAATTTCCAAGTTAATATTAAAGTCCTTTTCTATCTTTCTCTTTTCTGATTTGGTGAGTGTAAGTACATAAAATTCTGGGTTTTGGTCATTAAAATCAGTTCTCGAACCGTTGGGATCATTTTCTAACTTGTATTTTTCATACATCTCTGTTGCAGTTGGAAATTGAATGTTATTTTTATCAATTGTGTATTGAAGACATTGATTTTGAGATACAAATGCTTTTTTCCCATTTACATAAAGAATCGAAGCTTCTATTTTAAGTTTATCACCAGGAATTCCGACGCAACGCTTGATGTAATTTTCTCTTTTATCAACTGGACGATAAACCAAACCACCATGTTTTTCTGGAAGTGTCCCCGTCATATCAGGACCGCCTGGGAATTCTCCACTTGCAAGTTTTTGTCTTGCTAATTGTTTCCATCGAGAAATAGAATTGATATAATACATCAGTAAATCACTATTCGCAGTACTGTCTGCAGTTTGTTCACTTACGCCTTTGTTTTTAAGTTCAGCAATTAAATTCTGGTATTTACTTTGAATTTCCTGAGAATTTTGAAATTGATAAAAGGCCTCATTATTTAAAATTCCATGGTAATCATGCCCCATTAATCCATCGGGCATTCTTGGATCAAAAATAGCGGTATCTCCAGATGGATAGTTAAATACGACAGCATCGTTTCTGTTAACTTTACCAAAACCGGGCAAACGAAAATAAGTTCCTTTTTCTAATGTTGTATAGGATTTTATATTTATCCATGGAACTGTATTGTGAACAAGTGGGTAGGATAGGGGAGTTATAGGAACTTTTGAACCATAAGCGAGTTTATTTACAAATAGAAAGTCGCCTACTAACAAAGTTTTTTCCATCGAACCTGTCGGAATTTGAAAGGGTTCAAAAACATAGGTCCTAATAATACTTGCTGCAACAAGGGCAAATAAAATGGAATCTCCCCATTCTTTAATCCGAGATTTTATTCCTGGCTTTTCTCTTGAAAACATCCCGAATGCCAAGGCAATTAAGTGTCCAAGAACAGGAACAGATAGAAACAAAACGATATGATCTCCCCATTTACGATTTTCAATTTCTCGAGAATTAGACCAATTAGTTTCATTTAAAAAAGGGAGTTCTTTATTTGCAATCTTTGCAAAAATAAGATAGGGAAAGAAAATCCCTTGTAGCGTGTCGGTAAAGGAGAAAAACCCAAATCTTCTGATATAACTGACATTTATGGAGGCTAACATTACCAAGTGAACTCCAGGAAACAACAGTAATAAGCTCCAAAAAGGTTTGTTGATTGTAATTTTAAAAGCAATGAAGTAATTGTAGCCAGGAATTAATGCTTCCCAACTTTTACGTCCAGCTTGCACAAAACTTTTTTGCCACAAGGAAATGTAAGGATGAAGTAGAATTAATAGGTAAAAATAGATGAAACTCATTGTTTAAAATTTTAAAATATCAGACATAGTAAATACTCCTTGTTTTTTATGGATAAATTCTGCTGCTATAACAGCACCAAGAGCAAAACCTGTTCTGCTGTGTGCTTGGTGTTCGATTGTTAGCGTGTCAATATCAGAGGCGTAATTAATGCGATGTGTCCCAGGAATATTGGCCTCTCTAATTGCTTTAATTGGCAACTCAAGACTTTTAAATTCTGATACATCAGGTTTTAATTTCCATGAAGTGTACCCATTATGTTCAGAAAGTAAATCTTTTGCTAATGAAACCGCCGTACCACTTGGAGCATCTAATTTTTGTGTGTGGTGTATTTCAGTAATTTCAGCTTTATATTCACTATGTGGACTCATTAATTTTGCAAGGTATTTATTGAGTTCAAAAAATAGATTAACGCCAATTGAAAAATTGCTTGCGTAAATTAAACTTGCTTCACGCTTTGCGATATATGCTACAATTTCTTCTAATGATTTATCCCAAGCAGTCGTTCCAACAACAATTGGAATTTGACTATCAGCACACAATTTTATGTGTTTCACAGCTAACTCTGGTTGTGAAAATTCTATGGCAACATCTGTTGTTCGTAACTGACTACTCTCCAATGGATTTTGACTGTTGAATTTTACAACAATATTATGTCCACGGGAAATCGCAATTTCTTCGATTGTTTTCCCCATTTTCCCATAACCAATTAGTGCAATGTTCATTAAAACAAAAATACGATTTTAAATTAATGAAATTTGAGATTTAGACGAATTCCTGGAGAATTGTAACTCATGAGTGTTGCATCAAATTTTAAAGTGAGATTTGGGCTCACATCAAATTTTAAAAAATGAGCTTCAACTCCCGCGTCTACTATTTGGAGAAAGTACACTGCAGCAAGACCCAAAATACTTAGATCACGGCTATTTAAATAGGAATCATACAACGCTAGAATTGAATAATCGTCATACTGCTCCCATTCGGGATTTAAAAGACCACCATTTTGGCGATTGTTATATTCGTTTTTTAAGTCATTGCACAGTAGTTGATTAGCAACGAGTGTGTAGCCCATAAACCCAACTCCAGCATATATTAGAGGAACTTTCCAATAGGCATTTTTGAATTTTTTATCACTTTTAATTGAATTATAGATTTGTCCACCACCAGGAAGGATAGCTGAATAGAGCAGTGCTTTTTTATAGGGATGAAAAATTGTATCTTTTTCTTTATTAATTTGAGCGGACGCAACTATTTGCATGCACAAAAAGAAAAATATAAGAGTGAATCTCATTTAACTTTTTAAAAGTGCTATTATTCTCTTTAAATCAGCATCAGAATTGAATTGAATAATTATTTTTCCTTTTCCTGAAGTTGTTTTTAGAATGGATGCTTTAGAGCCTAGCTTGTCAGAAATAAAGGATTCGTCAACTGCCTCTTGACTATTTAAAATATTTTTTTTGTTTCTTTTTACGTGCTCTTTTTTAGTTGGAGTTTTTACCATATTTTCGATATCTCTAACAGATAGTTTTTCAGAGATAATTTGATGAAAAGCAGTCATCTGCTCTTCGGGATCTAAAATTGATAGGAGCGACCTTCCGTGTCCCATTGTGATTAAATTGTCCCTAATAGCTCCTTGAATCTCGATTGGTAGTTTCAAGAGACGAACGTGATTTGCAATATTTGAGCGTGATTTCGCGATTTTTTCACTCAATTGTTCTTGAGTGAATCCACATTCATCTAGAAGTCGTTCATAGGATACCGCTATTTCTATGGCATTTAGATTTTCTCTTTGAATGTTTTCTACCAAAGCCATTTCTAACATTGTTTGGTCGTTGGCAACTCGGATGTAACAGGGAACCTCTTTTAAGTTTATCATTTGTGAAGCTCTAAATCGTCGTTCCCCGGAGATTAGTTGGTACTTATCTCGGCCAAGTTTTCGTACAGTTAGAGGTTGAATTATTCCGTATGTTTTTATTGAATGACACAATTCATCCAGCGCATCTTTTTCAAAATGTGTTCTCGGGTTAAAAGGATTTGCCTCAATAAATTCAATTTGAAGCATCGCAACAGAAC
>SYKJ01000055.1 GCA_005798205.1 Bacteroidota bacterium
CGAATTTCTTTGATTTCTTGTTCTTTACAATTTGTTAAATCAACTACCAAAACCGAATCTTTTTTGAAGTCAAAGTCAGTTCGTAATCCCAGTATTTTCTTCTTGTTAGAAAAGAAATTCACCGCATCAATAAAAAGAATAGGAAACGTTTTTCCTTCAGGGCAAGCCGCTAATACACACGTTGATCCAGAAGACGGATTTACCAAAAAATCAATTCCAGGCTGAAGCGTAAGGCTATCTAATTTTATAGAACAAAAGGAGGGAAAAGTATTTACATCAAAACTAAATTCCTGAGCATAAGTTCCATTTATGGGAGCTAAGCCAATCTCTTGAAAAGTTTTGATTATATAATCCGCTGCAATGTTACAGCCATTATTAACATATCCACGGCCATGGAATTCTTGCGAGCACAATGTTTTTGTAAATTCTTTAACCAGTATGCTTTGCGCATAAAATTGTTGGCAAATTAAAAGACTAATTAGTCCTACTATTCGCATAACGGCTACAGATCTTTAGCATGAAATCTTCAACAACCTCACCGTCAATATCCCATGCATTATTTTGAGCAAATTCTGCTAACACATTACGAGCGGCAACGATATTGTCTTGCGTATCTAAACGCTTAATAGAGCTTGAAAATAAATCACTTGAACCATCGAATAATTCATTAATAAACTGAAGTCTTTCATTTAAAGTAAAGGACCCTATTAAAGTTTCAATCGGCATTATTTGGTAATTTTGAGCAATTGTTTTCTCCAATTTTTCAAACTTTGGTATTAAGTCAGATCCAACATCAGAGAGGACTATTTTCTCTTCCTCTTTTACTTCTTCACGATTTTCCTCAGGTGCTACCACTTCTTCAATGAGTTCCTCTTCCTCTTCAGCGAGTTCTTCTTCCTCTTCAATGATTTCCTCTTCTATTGTTGTCTCATCCACCTTTTTTTCAATTTCTGGCGAATCGAATAAATCAAATCGAATAATAGTGTCTTCCGGTTTTTCTTGCTCTATTTCTGAGAAAACAATTTCTATTTCACTATTTTCTTCAGGCACAGCCTCCTCAATAATTTTTTCCTCAATTTTTGGCTCCTCCTCTAGCGGTTGTTTTTCCAAATCTAATGTTGGCAGATCGGTTTGAGAACTTTCTTCCTTTAAGATAGAATTTTCGTAAACCTTATATCGAACAATCAATAAGCGCTCGTATAATTCGCGAGAAGAATCAACAATTTGTTCAAGTTCAGGAAGTGTGATGTTTCCTTTGGTAATTTTTTTTAATCCATTTTCTATGGATGAAACTAGTTCTTTCATGGTTTAATTCTACTTTTTATCAACATTTAATAAAATTTACTGAGGACAATTTTGTAATATTACTAAAACTAACGATTTTTAGAATTCAAATTTAAAAAACAACTTCGAGAGAGGGTTTAAAATAGGCACTTTTCTCAGATAAAAATATTAACAACTATAAAAAAATATGTTTTTAGAACAATTTCCCGCCCTTAAAAGACAAAATGGATGGATAGAAGTGATTTGCGGATCTATGTTTTCAGGAAAAACAGAGGAGTTAATTCGCAGATTGCGTCGAGCGGAATTCGCGAATCAAGAATTGTGTTTATTTAAGCCATTGATTGACACGCGCTTTAGTAAAGATAAAGTTGTAAGTCATCAAGGAAATACTTTTGAAGCAATCATCATTGAAAATTCTCAGGAAATCTTAAAAATTTGGAAGAATCAAAAAGTTGTAGCTATTGATGAAGCGCAATTTTTTGATGCTGACTTACCTGCAGTTTGTAATGAGTTATCAAATAAAGGAGTGCGTGTCATTATCGCAGGTCTAGACATGGACTACCAGGGAGTTCCATTTGGTCCGATGCCCAACTTACTTGCCGTAGCAGAATATGTAACAAAAGTGCATGCAATTTGCGTCTCTTGCGGTAACTTAGCACAGTTTTCGGAACGTACTGCTCATGAGTCAGGTCAAGTGCTTGTTGGTGCAACCGAAAAGTATCGTCCTCTTTGTCGTTCGTGTTATATTAAAGCTTAGTATTGAAATTAAATCTCTCATATTCCGAATTTTGTAGTTTGACTGGCGGAAAAGTAGTTAGTGGATCGAGCGAGGGCGTAATGCAACAAATTATTTACGATTCTCGAAGATCCAAAAAAGAGCAAGGCACAGTTTTCTTTGCTTTCAATGGAAATTACCGCGATGGACATTCTTTTTTAGGTGAAGTCTATTCCAAAGGAGTTACTTGCTTTGTTATTTCCAAAGTGCCAACAACTTATTGTAAAGATGCTACCTATATTTTGGTAGAAGATACCTTAAAAGCACTGCAAAAAATAGCAAAAAGTCATAGAGAAAAATTTTCTTACCCAATTATTGCAATAGCAGGAAGTATCGGAAAAACGACAATAAAAGAGTGGTTGTATCATTTTATGAGTTCAAAATACCGAGTAATTAGAAGCCCTAAGAGTTATAATTCTCAAATTGGGGTTGCTATTTCCTTATTGAATTTACATGACGATTGTGATTTTGCACTCATTGAAGCTGCGATTTCAAAATCTGGAGAAATGGCAGTTTTGGAAGAAATGATACAAGCTACTTATGGCGTTTTAACTTCCTTAACACGCTCGCTTAAAGATCAATTTAAATCAGAAGAAGAACTCCTTAATGAGCAGTTAATTCTCTTTAAAAACTCAAAAAAAACAATCGTCTCGCCCTCTTTAAAACTTTCTCAAATAGATTTAAAAGCAATTAATGGGCAACAAATTATTGAAAAGGATTTTGAACAAGAAATGCTTTGTTTTCCATTTTTAGATAAAGGAAGCATGCAATCTGGACTGATAGCACTCGCAGCGGCAAAAACATTTTCGTGTTTAACAATTGAAGGGGTTAAAAATTTACCTCGATTGGCTATGCGTTTGGAAACTTTTGAGGGCATTGATAATTCAATAATTATAAATGATACCTACAATTTAGATTTAGATGCTTTGGTTTACTCTTTGGAATACCAATTATCCATTTCAAAAAATAAAAAGAGAATTGTTATTGTTGGTCTAGATTCCCAGCACCTAAATTTAGAGAAAGTTGTGGAGGCAAAAATTAAAGCTTTCAATCCCGATGAAATTTATTTTAGTCATGCTGGAAATTTAAATGAGATAAATTTAAAAAACGCCGTTGTGTTAATCAAAGGAACTAGAGCTGCAGAAATGGAAAAATTAGCAAATAAATTTAAGCTAAAAAAACATAAAACAACATTAGAAATTAACTTAACTGCCCTTAAACACAACATTTCTATATTCAAAGGATTACTCAAACCTAGCACAAAATTACTTGCTATGGTGAAAGCACAATCTTACGGAGCAGGCCTAGAGAAAATAGGACTTTTCTTGCAAAATTTGGGAGTTGATAGGTTGGGGGTGGCTTATTCTGATGAGGGTGCTGAATTGAGAAAAGCAGGCGTAATAGCACCAATTTTAGTAATGAACCCAGAGGAAGCAAGTTTTGAGACGTGCATAAAGTACCAACTTGAACCAGCAATTTATTCTTTTGAGCAATTGGATGCTTTGGTAAACGAATTAATAATTTCCTCTATCCAAGATTTTCCGATTCATTTAAAAATTGATACCGGCATGCATCGCTTAGGATTCAATTCTCATGAAGTTCCCAAATTAATAGAGTACATTCAAGCACAACCAGAAGTCAAAATAGCAAGTGTATACTCTCATTTAGCTGATGCTGATAACCGAAAGGACAGCTATTTTTCTGAACATCAAATTGCCCTTTTTAAAACTGCTTGTATAGAAATAAGTCAGTATGCATCGCCTTTTTACACTCACATTCTAAATTCTGAGGGGATAGTAAATTTTTCAAATGCACAATTTGATATGGTTAGAATTGGCATTGGCATGTACGGAATTTCAGGAAATCCAACTCTTTCTAAAAAATTAGTGCCTGTCCTTAAGTGGAAAAGTGTTATTTCCCAAGTAAAAGTTATTGCTAAAGGAGACAGTGTGGGCTATTCTCGTACTTTTATTGCAGAAAAACCTTACACTATTGCAATTATCCCAATCGGATATGCTGACGGCTTTAAGCGAAGTCTTGGAAATGGAAATGGCGGGGTTTTTATACAAGGAAATTATTGTAAAACACTTGGGCGCGTTTGCATGGATATGATTGTAGTGGATGTCTCAAAAATAAATCCAAAAGTAGGGGATGAGGTAGAAATAATTGGAGATAATCAAAAAATAGATGAACTTGCGGCTAAATTGGATACCATTCCATATGAGATAATGACATCTATTTCAAATCGTGTCCACAGATTGTATTTTGAAGAATAAAATTCACTATGACAACAATTCAACAAGATTTATTTAAGATTATAAAATTAAAATTAGTTGGAAAAGACCCTTTGGGCATCGCTTTAGCTGATATTTTACACATTAGCCCCGATGCTGTTTACCGTCGCTACCGTGGTGATACAATTTTGACAATTGATGAAGTGCAACGCCTTTGTAAACATTTTGATATTTCGATTGATTTATTGATGCAAAATACGAATGGGAAAGCGGTATTCAATTATAATCCCCTTAATTCTTACGATTTTCGTCTGGAATCCTATTTAGAGGGCATATTAAATTCTTTGCGCCATCTTAAAACTTTATCCAACCCACATTTTATAATGTCAGTTAGTAATAATCATATTTTTCAATTAATAAACTTCCCACAACTTGCCCGTTTTCGACTTTTCTTCTGGGCAAAAACACACCTACTGGTTCCTGAATATCAAAATGTAAAGTATTTTCACGAAAAGACGAGTGAAAAAGCATTTGCTCTTGGAGAAGAAATCCTTCAATTATATACCTCTATTCCATCGATAGAAATTTTTGACCCAGAATTAATGCGTGGATTTTTGCGACAAATTCTTTATTACTACAAAGCTCATTTATTTGAGGATCCGTCTGATGCACTTTTTTTGTGCGATAGAATGTTGTTATTTTCAAAGCATCTCAATAATCAAGCAGATATAGGTAAAAAATTTATTTTTGGAAAAGAAATACCAGCGGAGGGAAATAAATTTCAGATGTATTTGAATGAAACAATCAATACAGATTCCACTATTTATTATTCAAGCAAAGAAAGCAATGGTATTTTTCTCACACATAACATCATGAATTATCTACAAACAGTTGATGAAAAATACGTTGCCGATAGTAAGCAAATTATTGACAAGCAACTCGCAAATTCCAGTTTGATAAGTGAGGTCAACGAAAAAGAAAGAAATAATTATTTCTATGAATTTGATAAAACAATTTTATCATTTCGGAAAAAAATAGAGGCAGACATCGAATTTTAAGTGAAACCATTGTAAATTTGTAAAAAAAACATCCAAATGAACAATCGTGTAGAAAAAGCCTTGAACGATCAAATCCATAAAGAAGCCTCATCATCTCAGTATTATTTGGCAATGGCATCTTGGTCTGAAAATAATGGCTTAAATGGTACAGCAAAATTTATGTATACACACTCTGATGAGGAACGCTTTCATATGTTAAAATTGGTAAAATTCGTAAACGAACGTGGTGGCAAAGCAGTGATTCCATCTGTGGAAAAACCCCCTTTGGAATTTTCTAATTTAAAAAATGTATTCGAATCTTTGCTAAAACACGAAATCGGCGTCACAGAAAGTATTAATAATTTAGTAGATGTTTGCCTTCAAGAAAAGGACTACACAACTCACAATTTTGTTCAGTGGTATGTTGCAGAGCAATTGGAGGAAGAAGCTTTGGCAAGAACGATGTTAGATAAATTAAATTTGATTGGAACTGATAGTGGAGGAATGTATATGTTTGACAGAGATCTTGAAAATTCTACTAAATCGGATTCCGCAGAAAGTAAAGATTCAGTTTAATTAGACGATTTAAGTTCGGTCTAATCCTTTTTTTTCACACTTTTTAGCTTGTAATTGTAAGTTATAGAGGCGATATGTCTTTGAAGTGGATCTGGCAAATTTATTTGCTTATCATAAATATATCCGATCGTTAGTTCATGTGGGCCAGTCATTTCAAATGTTGTTCCGATAAAATAGCGTGCTCTTGTAAAACGATTTCCCAAAGCAGAATTTATGGGATTATAAAAATAATCAACAGAAATAAGCGGACTTAAAATACAATTATTTATATCATATGAAATACTTGGTTTTATTCGATAAGCTAAATCAAATTCAGGGTCGTAATTGCTTTGGGTAAGTTTTGAGAACGAGTACTGATAACGCAAACGCAATTGAAAATTGAAGCGCTTCACATCTTTTGAAAACTGAATATTTGAATTTATCCGATGATTTATAAGATAATTACCATTATTATCTCGAGAAGAAATCAACCTGTAATCAATCGAAGGTCTCAGCCAATTTGTAGGAGAATATTTAACTGAGAACTGAGAAAATACGGTTGTTAATCCATATTCTCCAAGGCGATTCGTTAAACCCAAAGAAAGATTTAATTTTTTTGAAACTTTTTTACTAACACTTACATCAGACCAAAGTTGTGATAATACTCTCTGTGAGTGTGAATTTTGATAAAAAAATAAAAAGAATAAGAAAAAACAAACAATTTTTAGCATCACAGTTTTAAAACAGTAATAGTATCTAGGTTAATTATTTGCTTTTTTTCAGTTATTTCTACTGGAACTAAAATTTCTTTTTTTCCACTTGGGCAACTTAAACTTATCTCGCAATCTTCATATACAAAAACAGTGTAATTCCCTTTTTGTAAATATGGGAATTCAAAAGTGCCATCATAACTAGTTTTTATGTTATCATCATAAAAAGTGTTATCGTTTCCATAAATGATATAAACATCTTGATCTGCTGCTGGGTAAAGAGAAATTATATTCCCAAGATTATTTATTTGCTTCTCATAAATTACACCTTTAATCGTTGCAGATCCACCTTCGCCTTCTACTTTTTTACAAGAAACAAGAGTAAGCCCTATTAAAAGAATTAAAAAAAGATTCTTCATTTTCATATTTTTTATTTTAACAAACATACAACTTTTATGCGCTTTGATTTGTCTTTATAATGGAGATTTCCTAAAATTTCCATAATATTGTTAATTAAAATTTAACTTAAATGAGATTTTTATTTCTTTCACTTATTTTCCTTAGTTTTTTCCAACTTCAAGCGCAAGTAAAAATTAATGAATATTCATGCTCTAATATTTCCGGACCAGTTGACGCATATGGAGAAAATGAAGATTGGGTTGAGCTATTCAATCCAGGAACAAGCCTAGTTGATCTAAGCGGCTGGTATTTATCAGATAAAGCGACTAATCTTACGAAATGGCTCATTCCAAGCGGTACCATTGCGCCAAACGGATTTAAAATGGTCTATTGCTCAGGAAGAAATACTGTTAATGGAACACAGTATCACCCAAATTTTAAATTAACTCAAACTGATGGTGAATGGATAATTTTGACAAACCCCTCTGGAATTGTAGTAGATTCTCTTAAGATAATCCACATGACTAAAAGTAACCATTCCGTAGGTAGATCTACAAATGGCGCAACTGATTGGAAACTTTTTACTACTCCAACTCCCAATGCAAATAATATTGGAGCGCTTAATTTTTACGTTCCAACCCCAGTTATGAGTTTGACTCCTGGATTTTATGCTTCACCTCAAACTGTTACAATTTCTTGTCCAAATCCAGCTGCAACAATTCGATATACTCTAGATGGTTCAGTTCCTACAGCAACATCACCAATATATCCAGGGTCAGTGGCAATCAATGCAACAACAGTCTTACGTGCTAGAGCTTACATAACTGGAGAGCAAACTAGCTTTACGGCCTCCTCAACTTATTTTATTAATGTTAGTCATACTGTTCCTGTTATTTCACTCGCTGGCGCAGGAAATCAAAGCTTGGCATCTTTATTAGGGGGCACTCAGATTACTACACAAGGATTTTTTGAACTCTTTGAAGAAAACGGGACATTCGTGGATAAGGGAGAGGGCGAATTCAATGAACATGGAAACGACTCTTGGGCTTATCCTCAAAGGGGATTAGATTTTATTATGAAAGATCAGTTTGGCTACAATGGAGATATTGACCATGAGATTTTCCCGATGACTTCTAGAGATGAATTTCAGAGAATAATCTTAAAGCCCGGTGCAAGCGACAATTATCCTTTCGAATCAGGCGGAGCTCACATTCGAGACGCTTTTGTTCATACTTTATCTCAGCAAGCAGATTTAAAGTTAGATGAAAGAACTTGGAGACCATGTGTTATCTATTTAAATGGTCAGTATTGGGGAGTTTATGAAATTCGTGAAAAAGTAGATGATTCTGATTTTACAAAACATTACGCTAATCAAGATGAGTACAACATTCAGTATTTAAAGACATGGGGTGGTACTTGGACAGAATATGGTGCACCAAATGCCGTTCCTGCTTGGAATGCTTTGCGCACCTACATTGCAAATAATAATATGGGAAATGCTGCTAATTTTAACTATGTTGATAGCCAGTTAAATTGGGAATCACTAGTAGACTATTTTGTCCTTAACTCTTATGTTGTTAATCAAGATTGGCTTAATTGGAATACATCGTGGTGGAGAGGAATGGACCCATTAGGAGATAAAAAGAAATGGCGCTATACACTTTGGGATATGGACGCTTGTTTTGGGCATTACATCAACTACACTGGTATCCCTGACCCAAGCGCAAATGCTGACCCATGTAATGCCGAGAACTTACCAAATCCTGGAGGGCAAGGCCATACCGATATTTTAGAAAAACTAATCAATGAAAACCCTATTGTTGAACAATACTATATCACTCGCTATGTAGATCTTGTTAACACTCATTTTTCTTGTGACTACATGATAAATTTATTAGATAGTATGGTAAATGAAATTTCTCCTGAGATGACAGCACACTGCACGAGATGGGGAGGTTCATTTGCAGGTTGGAATGCCAATGTACAAGAACTAAGAGATTTTATCAATTTAAG